>JAXJQT010000126.1:0-1797 GCA_036311025.1 Spirochaetota bacterium | reverse complement strand
GAAAGCTGAGCTCCTACTTTTGACTTGATGTGCTTCTTTGCCCAATTTCCGAATGCAGCAGAACCGCCGGCATTGTTCATAAGTGCCACCATGATTCCCAAGATTACAAGGAAAATTATAATTCCCACGTTATAACTGTCTGAAAGTTGTTTTATAAATCCATCTTGAAATACATGGTCTACAAACTTCGGTAAAGAAAAACCTGTATAAAAAACTCCTGCAATGAGGATTCCGATAAATAATGAAGAATAAACTTCTTTTGTTATCAATGCTAATACGATTGCTATAATCGCCGGTACTAATGACCAAAATGTTCCTATCATAAAAACTCCGCTTATTTAGTTAATTTTGTAAAGTCTGTAGCCAGTGGTTCTTTTACATCATCTTTAATGAGCTTTTCCATTACTTTGATTGTGTAATCTAACTCATCAAGAAGATTTGCAGAACAATACATTTTGATTTCTTTTAATGCTCTCAATGCTTTTTCATTTGTCATTTTATCTTCTCCTTGAATATTACGATTTATAAGAAATCGGTTTATAAAATTAAAAATATTACTTTTAGTTGTCAAAAGTCGTCTGAGCTTTTCTCTTTTATTGCTAATGAATAAAATAACGGTACAAAAATTACCATCAACAGACAAATGATAAACACATATTTTCCCCATGGGAAAAACGAAGTAATCAAACCGATAAATCCGGCAATCACAAGAACAAAACCGCCGACTCTGTGAGTTTTTTGCCAAACTTGCTCGTTGTTCATTGTCCAAGCAACTCTAAAACCCACTCGGCTGTTCGGTTTTGTCTTGGGGATATAATTGCCCGCGATGATAAAAATAATCGACATCAATACACTGATAAAATTGACAGCATCAAAAGGAAGCCCCAACGGTTTTATTATCAAAAATGTACCGACTGCAACTGAAATTACAGGAACAAACCAAACCGTAAAGACGCTTAGTTTTCGCCCTACACTTTCTTTTATTCCGGCTGTCATTGTCAAACATACGGCGATATTCAAAACAGCCAAAATTGCCGGAAACAAAACAACATTTACCCATTTAGGAGCATACATCCTCATCTCATTATTAAGTCCGTAATTCATCGGAAGTTGTTCCGGCAATTTGTCCCAAAGCAAAGTTCCCACCGCCAAAGGAACCAAACAAACCAATGTTGTAATCACTGTCGTAATGTTAAAACGCTTATTCATCTTTTCCTCCTTTATTATCAAATTGCATAAACCAAAGCATTATTTCTTCAAAAACACTTGCGTTAATCTCGTAATAGATAAAGTTTTTGAACTTACTATCACGTACCAGGTCGGCTTTTTTCAAAATCGAAAGATGATAAGAAATCGTCGCCCCCGTCATTTCAAATCTTTGCCCTATTTCCCCGGCTGAAAGTCTTCCCTCTTTCAATATCTCCAATATATTACGACGAACAGGGTCGGATAACGCCTTGAATGTCTCTTGAAAAGCCATTTCCTCCTCCAACTATTTAGAAGTTTTTCTAAATACAGACTAAAATTTAATTCACATATTGTCAAGATGTTATTTAGAAAATTATCTAAATAGATTAATAATAGATAAGTAAGTGCCAGACCTCTATTCTGTTTTAGAATCAGGGTCTGTCCCTTGTTTACACAATAAAAAAATCGTCATCATTCCTTTCCATAAGGATTTTATATTTTGTGGACAACGGCGTACCTTATTTTAATGAAATGAGACCTTGAAAAAATCCGTGTCTCTTTATTTTAAGGAAGCGAAGTATTTAAAAAAGCAGGCTTCCTTAAATTAAG
>JAXJQT010000125.1:0-6291 GCA_036311025.1 Spirochaetota bacterium | reverse complement strand
TTAGATTCCCCAACGGTCTGTCGGTTTGACAAATATAGCCAATTTCCATGACTTCATTACTTTCCAACGGAATTGCGATTATATCTGTTCCGTTTAAATCACTGCTTAAAATTCCGGACGAAATAGTGTAGCCGTTGAGTCCGATTATCAGATTAAAAAGTGTCGCTCTGTCAGTTACGATAATACTTTTGGGGATTTCTTCGGTAATATGCGGTTCTTCTGCGTAATAAAAAGAGTTGTTGGTTCCCTGTTCAAATGTTAGTCGAGGATAGTTTTTTAATTCGTCCAGCGTCACACTCAAACGGTCGGCAAGTGGATTTGTACGGCTTACAAATATGTGTGGTTTTACGTTAAACAGTGTAGAAAATTTTAAATCGGCATTTTGTATAATCCGTAAGATAATCTCACGATTAAAATTGCTTAAAAATAAAACTCCCAGTTCACTTTTTGATGTACGTACATCTTCTATAATGTCGAAAGTTTTGGATTCTCGCAGTGTGAACTCATATTTGCTTTTACTGTATTCTTTTACAAGTACTACAAATGCATTTACCACGAATGCATAATGTTGAGCGGATATGGAAAATACGCGTCGTATAACCTCTTTTTTCTTATACTGCTGTTCGAGAAGTTGAGCCTGTTCCATTACTTGATGTGCGTAGGACAAAAATTTCAAGCCGTCTTGCGAAAGATACACACCGCGATTGTTTCTGTAAAAAATAGTGATTCCCATTTCAGCTTCCAAATCGGCAATTGATTTAGACAAGCTGGGCTGAGTGATAAAAAGTTTTTGAGCGGCACTTGTTATAGAACCGCATTCTGCTATCGTAATAATATATTTTAATTGTTGAAGCGTCATTTTGCCTTTGTTTAACTGGATTTTGTATAAGACTAAAATACTGCTTAGAAAACAAAAGACATTTGTTTTGACTATTTTTTTTCAAAGAAGCGACAACGATTTTAAAGTATTCCGGTAATGAAAATTTCCAATCCGATTAAAATCAAAATACTGCCACCTAATATTGCGGCTTTATTTGAGAATTTTGTGCCGACTTTTTTTCCGATTGCAAGTCCTGCCATGCAGATAAAAAATGTAACAACAGCGATAATTAATGCACAAACCGTTGCCATTATCAGACCATACTCAGCAATCGTAAATCCTACAGATAATGCATCAATAGAAGTCGCAATTCCTTGCACTAAAAGTGCCGCCACAGTGACAGAAGCTATTTGCTCTTCATCTGCTTTACTTTTTAAACCGTCCATCAACATTTTTGTACCTATAAAAACCAAAAGTGCAAGTGCAATCCACGGAATCATTTTTTCAAATACTTTGAAATATTGAAGTACCGTATGTACACATCCCCAACCAATCATAGGCATTAACGCTTGAAAAAAAGCAAACACTCCGGCAATGCAACACATCCGCCCGTTTTTCATATTCGGCTCACTCAATCCGTTTGCCAATGACACCGAAAACGCATCCATTGCAAGTCCTACTCCAAGTAAAACACTGTTCAAAAAAAACAATAAATTCCATTCCATTTTTCTTCTCCGTTTTCAGATAAAATAAAAAAGCCCGCATACAGCTTTTATGTTATATCCGAGCCTTTAAAAAAAAATAAACTCAAGTATAGCAAAATAAAGCTATACATGAGTCTCGCAAATTAAAGCAAGCCAGACCGAAAGGTCAGTATGTTGACTTACTGCGTTTATACGCCTGCTACTCCCTCATGGGATTTGTCAATTTTAAGTTTCATTATCAATATAATTTAAATAAAAAAGTCACTATACAATCAGTATAATGACTTTTTATTAAACTTATTAAGAATTAGCTTTTGCAAAATCCTTCATGAAAGCTGCTAATTTTTCGCAACCTTCAACAGGCATTGCATTGTATGTTGATGCACGCATTCCACCTACAGAACGATGTCCTTTTAGACCGTACAATCCTGCAGCTTTTGCTTCTTCAATAAATTTCTTGCTCAAAGAACCTTCTGCATCATCTTTTCCCAAAGTAAAAGTGATGTTCATAAGAGAACGAGAATCTTTTTGAGCGTGACCATTGTAAAAACCGTTAGAAGAATCAATAACATCGTAAACCAAAGCAGCTTTATTTTTGTTTCTTTCTGCCATTTTTTCAAGTCCACCGATTGTATTTTTTACCCAATCCATTACAAGATTTACCATGTAAATACTCCATGTAGGAGGAGTATTATACAAAGAGTTATTTTCTGCAAATGTAGAATAACGTAACATTGTAGGGATTTTGTCATTTTCTCTTTCGTAAAGGTCTTTTCTTACGATAGCTACAGTCACACCTGAAGGTCCGATATTTTTCTGAGCACCTGCGAAAAGTATTCCGATATTTTTCCAGTCTACAGGTTTAGATAATGCATCTGAAGACGCATCAATCACTAAAGGAACGCCGTTAGTTTCAGGTAAATCAGCGTATTCAGTTCCGAAAATAGTGTTGTTGGCTGTGATATAAACATAGTCAATATCGCCAGTATCTTTGATTTCAGGAATTGCAGGAATTCTGTCAAAGTTAGTGTCTTCAGAAGTTGCGATAACTTCAATGTTTTTTCCCTGAATTTTAGCTTCTTTTATAGCTTTTTTAGACCATGTACCACTGTTTACATATAAAGCTTTTTTACCGTCTCTCAAGAAACACATAGGAATCATAGCAAACTGTAATGAAGCTCCGCCTTGGATAAACAAAACGTCATAGTTTTCAGGAACGTTGTAAAGTTCCTTTATCAAAGCAATTGCACCGTTGTGAACAGCTTCATATTCTTTACCGCGGTGAGAATGTTCCATAATAGACATTCCGGAACCTTGGTAATTTACTAAATCTTTAGCTGCTTTTTCTAATGCTTCTACAGGTAATGTAGAAGGACCGGGATTAAAATTAAATACTCTATCCATGTTTTTTTCCTTAAATATTAAGATTCCTAAGTACAATTGATTTTGTACTTAGGAATAAAGTTTACTTTATATAACTTATTTATCGTTTAATGCTGCAATTCCAGGTAAAACTTTTCCTTCTACTAATTCAAGAGAAGCTCCGCCACCAGTAGAAATGTGGCTCATTTTATCAGCAACACCTGCTTTGTTTACAGCTGCAACAGAGTCTCCACCACCGATAACAGTAGTAGCATCTTTTAAGTTTGCCAAAGTATCAGCAATTGCTAAAGTACCTTTTGCAAAGTTTTCCATTTCAAAAACACCTACTGGTCCGTTCCAGAAAATTGTTTTTGCATCAGCCAATTCGCCTTTAAACAAATCAATACTTACAGGTCCGATATCCAATCCCATCATATCTGTAGGCATTGCGTCAATGTTTGTTGTTTTGATAGTTGCATCGTTAGCAAATTTATCAGCACAAACAACATCTGTTTGTAACAACAATTTAACGCCTTTCTTTTCACAACCTTCAATGATTTTCTTAGCTGTTTCAATTTGGTCTTCTTCACACATTGAAGTTCCGATTTCCAAACCTTTAGCTTTAAAGAATGTGAAAGCCATACCACCGCCGATGATGATTTTGTCAACTTTTTCAAGTAATTTTTCAATTACAGTGATTTTAGAAGAAACTTTAGCTCCACCAACGATAGCAACAAACGGATGTGCCGGATTTTTTACAACTTTGTCTTCCAAGAATTCAAGTTCTTTTTCCATTAAGAAACCTGCTACACATGGTCCGTCAACAAATTTACAGATTGATGCTGTAGAAGCGTGGTCTCTGTGTGCTGTACCGAAAGCGTCGTTGATATAAACTTCACCGTAAGTAGCCAAAACTTTAGCCATTTCGTCACGTTCAGCTGCTTCTTTTGAAGTTTCTTGTTTGTGGAAACGAGTATTTTCCAATAGTAAAACTTCACCGTTGTCTAAAGCTTCTACCATTTTTTTAGTTTCATCGCTCATGCAGTCCGGTGCAACATTAACATCTTTAGCAATATATTCAGCCAAACGTTTTGCAACAGGAGCCATTTTGTGCTTTCCGTTGATATATTTTTCTTCGTCAAAAGCTTCTCCGGCTTTTTCAGCTTTTTCTTTAGCTTTAGCCATATCTTTTTTAGGATCACCTAAGTGAGACATCAAAACAAGACTTTTTGCTCCGTTTTCCAAAACATATTTAATTGTAGGAAGAGCAGCTTTGATACGAGTATCATCACTGATAACGCCGTCTTTTAGAGGAACGTTAAAATCTACACGCATAACAATTTTTTTGCCTTTTACATCAATGTCTTTTACTGTTTTCTTTGTAATTGCCATATTGTCTATCCTTTATTTAATTTTATAGTTTTAGTTTTTATTTAAAAAAAAACGGGGAATTACATGAATTCCCCGTCATTTTCCAATTGAGGAAATTGCATATTATTTGCAATTCCCATACCGCCGTTTAAGACGGTCAGGATTGAAATTTATTATTTTACGTTTTCAGCAAAATATTTGATTGTTCTTACCATCTGGCTAGTGTAAGAGTTTTCGTTGTCATACCAAGAAACAACTTGAACTTGGTAAGTATCATCATCAACTTTAGAAACCATAGTCTGAGTAGCATCAAACAATGAACCGTAAGTCATACCGATGATATCAGAAGAAACTAATTGTTCTTCAGTATAACCGAAAGAAGCATTAGCTGCTGCTTTCATAGCTGCATTGATACCTTCTACAGTTACGTCTTTTCCTTTTACTACAGCAACTAAAATAGTTGTAGATCCTGTAGGAGTAGGAACACGCTGTGCAGAACCGATTAATTTTCCGTTTAATTCAGGAATTACAAGACCGATAGCTTTAGCAGCACCAGTAGAGTTAGGTACGATGTTAGCAGCACCTGCTCTTGCTCTTCTCAAGTCACCTTTTCTGTGTGGACCGTCAAGAATCATTTGGTCACCAGTGTAAGCGTGAATAGTACTCATGATACCAGACTGGATTGCAGCATAGTCATTCAATGCTTTAGCCATAGGTGCAAGACAGTTTGTAGTACAAGAAGCAGCAGAAATAATGTTATCTCCGTCTTTTAATGTACCTTCGTTTACACCGAATACAACTGTAGGTAAGTCGTTTCCTGCTGGAGCAGAAATAACAACTTTTTTAGCACCTGCGTCGATGTGAGCTTGAGCTTTATCTTTCTTTACATAGAAACCAGTACATTCAAGAACTACGTCTACGTTTAAATCTTTCCAAGGAAGATTTTTTGCATCAGCTTCTTTGTAAATTGTAATTTTCTTTCCATCTACAGTGATAGAATTTTCATCTGCTTCTACAGTGTGAAGGTTTTCACCGATTCTTCCACAGTATCCACCTTGTGCTGTATCATATTTTAAAAGTTGAGCTAACATTTTTGGATCTGTTAAGTCGTTGATTGCAACAACTTCATATCCTGCAGCACCAAACATTTGTCTGAAAGCCAGACGACCAATTCTACCGAAACCGTTAATAGCAACTTTTACTGCCATTTTTTACTCCTTATGTAAAAAAAAATTTGTTCTATAAATAAAAAAATTTATGAATGGCAAGACTATAATCGATATGATATTTGTTGTCAATATTTTTCTAAAGTTATAATAAATGCTAAATATCTTTTTTTATGTTCCTTTTTAGAATAAAAAAATGACTTTGAGGGAGAATAAATCAGAAATGAAAACTAATTTAGGAGTAAAATCGGCACGTTTTATTTCAATATTACTCGTTTCGACCGTGATAGTGATTTCGCTGGGGATAGGCGGTTTTTCTATTTGGTCTGAATACAGCAATATTATAAATGAAATACTAAAGCGATACAGATTGTCGATTTTAGGATACAGTAACCAATTAGCTGATAATACCATTGAAAATGCTCAAGAAATAGCTCGAAATGCAGCCCACGGTAAAGATGTGGTTTTTACTGCAATAATGTTGCAGGATGACGGAACAACAAATAACGACGAGGAAGAAATCATTTTTTGCATGGGGCAAGCCGAGGGCGGATTCGACGGAATGGATACGAGTGATTTGGCAAAACTTGCACAACGCCCGCAAAGGTTGTTGAAAAATAGTTTGAGGAATGAAGTCTTTACGCGTGATTTGCTGAAAGAAATAGAATTTAATAATAACGGAATTCTCTCGTCTTTCTTCAATGACGAAGAATTTGAAATACAGATTCCGGAATTTGTATCTGCAAAGATAGACAATTTCTTCAATTATAATAGCGTGATAAAAGAGCAGAATTTTTTTAGAATGTATGAAACATTTAAACGCAGTTACTATAAGACGAAAAAAGGCTACCGACTTAAACAATGTTCT
>JAXJQT010000124.1:0-2497 GCA_036311025.1 Spirochaetota bacterium | reverse complement strand
TCACTGGTAAGAATGTCTGTAATGGTAACATCTTCACCTATATCTTTAAGTAATTCCTCGATTCCGCCTGTACCTTCATCCTCTGTTTTTTGATATGCATCGGCAATATCTTTTACGCTGACATCTTCGTTTTTAATGATTGTTTCAAGCCCTTCCATTCCGCCGCCGTTGTCATCTATTAATTTTTTTATATCTTCCATGGTAATACCGCCGGGGATTCCGACTGTATTACGACTTACCTGAGAAACAAAACTGCGAGACTTAGACTGCTGAACTGTATTTTTTTCGATAAGATTATCTATAAAGTCAAAACCTTTTCCGCGTACAGAAAGTGCATTTTCCGGTAATTCAAACTTAAATATATACTCATTACTGCCCGGTTCCTTTTGTATCGGAGCCAAAGGCGAATCCCAATCGGACAAAAAACCTTTCGGAGTAAACACAAGCTGTTTCTTTTCTTCATCATATGTTGCTTCATCAAAAGGGAATTCTTTATCACTTATAAGTATTTTCGAAATATTAAAAACCGGCAAACCGTCGACAAAATATTCATCCTTAGTTGCATCGTGAGTATTACCGTCAGAATCCGTTATCTTTATTTTTGCATAGATTTTCAAATATCCGTCTCGCGACTGAAGCCTGTCAAGCTCCAAATCATCGATGCCGTCACCATCCATATCCATTTTAATACTCGGAAACGACGTCTCTATAATATCAGGCGTTTCAAATGTTTGAATCGGCAGAGGCCACGTAAGCGGATCTTTATTTCCTAACAAATCAATAACACTTGAATCTATATTCAAACTTTCCGTTGATATACTGATAGGCTCAAGCTTCATATGAATCAATGCACTTTCTTTATTTTCAATAGATTCATCATCGGTCAACTTTAAACCTTCCAGAAAACCTTTCACATCGACAAAGTCCGACATTTTTATCTGTTTTTTGAAAATAGGAAGCTCATAATCAAGTTCCCACTCCGGAGTTTTAATTTCGCGTCCGTCCGAAAATAATTCAACGACTTTCTCTATAGCACAAGAAGAAAGTATTAAAATAAAGGCAAAAATACCAAATAATCGTTTCATACGAGTTTCCTTGTTTATAACAAAATCAAACCTGACTCTTCCAAATCATTCCACAATTCATTATCTAGAAAATCTTCTTTGTTTTCAAAAAGTCCGTCAGGTAAAGAATCTAACCAACATTTTAAAGTACGGTACAATTTTTTACTATTAAGAAAATCTTTTGCTGAACCTACAGAACTTTCTTCTAACAATTTGCAAATCCACTCCGCCAAATTTTGCGGCAACTCATAAGAAATATCGCCGTTTTTCCCTGCAAAATATAGGATTCCGTCAAGGAAAACCGGTTTTGTTCCGAGCCAACAGCATTTTTTGTCCAAGTCGTATTTTTTTCTACGATTTAATATCGTCTTTACAAATTGCGGCTTTACTTTACAAGGCAAATGTAACCACTGCGAAGCCGGCATATCCAAACTGTTTCGTAAATTAAAATTATACACGGCGACATTCAATGCCTCACCGATTTTATCTAGCTTTGCTACGGGAATTGTTTCCTTGCAATAAATATCATAATCGGTAAGTTTGTCATTATTTCTGCGAATTCCCGTAATATTGTATTTTTCGGGATTACGAAAAAGCTCACTGTGAATCGTGAGACTGAAACGGTGAAAAAACACGGAATGCAAAATCTTTTCCTGAAACATCTGACGCACTACTTCCAGTGTCTGAGCAATTTCTTCCGGTTTTTCATCGGGGAAACCATAAATCAAATATCCGTGAACAAGAATATTTGCTTTGGCAAACTTATGCGAAACTCTGACTATATTTTCTACAGTCGTCATTTTGTTCATCAATTCCAAAACTCGATTACAGCCGGATTCCATTCCGCCGGTAACGGCAATACAACCGGCACGTGACATCAATTGCGGTAAATCAGAATCAAACACTTTATCAAAACGAATATTTCCCCACCAAATTATATCCAGATTGCGTTTTATGATTTCCAAGCAAAAAGTTTTCAGCACAGCCGGCGGCATAGCCTCGTCTACAAAATGAAAAGTACGAATCCCGGTTTGCTTTATCAATTTCTCAACACTGTCGACCAAAAACACGCCGTCTTCAGCCTTGTATGTAGCAATATAATCAAGATACGTATCACAAAATGTACATTTATGATGATAACATCCGTGTGCCATTCGCAATTTTAAATAAATACGCTGCGACCAGAGTGAATGCATAGGATTGGTAGATTCACGCAATGTAAAATACGAATCCAACGGCAGCCCTGTATAATCCGGAACGAAAGGCTTTTCATAATTTTGAGTATCATTACCAGAATAACAGATTTGATTATCACCGTAATAAAAAGTTCTTACCAGCGATGTAACGTCACATTTTCCGTCTAAATAATCTGACAATCTCATCAACGGCAATTCACCGTCATCAAGGACAATAAAATCGACATAATCAAAAAG
>JAXJQT010000123.1:0-4137 GCA_036311025.1 Spirochaetota bacterium | reverse complement strand
GATTGAGACATTGGCAAAGGTTGAATTTTAAGGATAAAGTGGCAATCATTCTCCTCTCTAATGTCGTTATGGAGGAACCGCCCTTTCTTGCCCAATTGATGGAATACTTAATTCGCTAAATTCCAATTTAAAGGAAAGTCTATCATGAAACTTATTCGTGCAAACATAAACGACTGTGAAAAAATATGGAAAATGCAAAAAGAAGCCTTTGCTGATTTGCTGGGAAAATACCAAGATTATCAAACCAGCCCCGCAAATGAGCCAGTAGAAAAAATCAAAGCAAAACTTTTAGACAGCTTCACATATTTTTATTTTATCTATGACGATGACGCTTTAGTCGGGGCTGTGCGAGTCGTACACAGAAACGACGGTTCAAAAAAACGAATCGCACCAATTTTTATAATGAAAGAATTCCGCGGCAAAGGTCTTGCACAAAAAACTTTTGAAGAAATAGAAAAAATCCACGGCAGTGACAATTGGAGCCTTGATACAATTTTACAAGAAACAGGAAACTGCTATTTGTACGAAAAACTGGGCTACAAAAAAACCGGCGTTACAGAAAAAATCAACGACCGCATGGACATCGTTTATTACGAAAAAAATTAGTGCTTCGACTACGCTTCAAGCAACCGAGAAATACACGGTCATTGATCATAGTCGAAATGACATGCGACAAGAGACTTAATTCCCTTGACTGTCAACAAAAAAATACAACCAAGCTTACATTGATGAGTTTTATAAAGATTCCGGAGTACGCCAAAATAACTTAATTGTTCTGAATTTTGAAGTTAAAGACTTAAAACAAGAATATGATCGACTGCAAAAAGCAAACTCTCAGAATTAATGTATGTCAATATTCATATTCCTTATTGTAAGGATTTCAGATTTCAGAAATAGCGACTTGCCTTATTTTAAGAAATGGGGGATTTTGAGTTTTTTGTGTTTCTTTATTTTAAGGAAGTGAAGTATTCTAAAAAACAAAGTTCCTTATTTTGAGGATATATGATTTATAAGAAAAATAAACTTCCCTATTTTAAGGAAGCCTGTTTTAATTGAAAGTTGACAATCCTATGCAAAATATAATCATCAGAAAAATCACAGCCGGTGAAGTTGAAAGTGCAATGAAGCTTGCTTTAGAAGTTTTTATGGAATTTGAAGCACCGGACTATCATCCGTCAGGAGTCGAAACATTCAAAAGAGACGTCATAGAAAATGCCGATTTTAACGAGCAAGTAAAAAAAGGAATTGTTCCGATTTACGCAGCCTTTGACAACGACAAAATTATTGCACTAATCGGAATGAGAAAATCCAAAACGCACATCAATCTGGCATTTACAAAAAAAGAATATCAGTGCAAGGGAATTGCAACTGCTATTTTTAATTACCTTTTGAAAGATGTATTAAATGAAAATCCAAGCATAAAAGAATTAACATTAAATTCTTCACCTTACGCTATTCCCTTTTACTTAAAGCTTGGCTTTGAACCGACAAGTGAAGAACAAGAAATTGACGGGATTCGTTTTACTCCCATGAAGTACATGATAAAAAACTAACCGCCTTATTCCCACAAAAAAAGCCATCTGACACCATAAAATATTCCTCAATTGGATATATGAAAATATAACCAATTGTTTTATTTTTTTATCACAACAATAAAAAATGAAAACGAGGTAATTACTATGGAAAAAAGATATCAACTCAACAAAGAACTGGCCCAAATGCTCAAAGGCGGTGTTATCATGGATGTCACAACTCCGGAACAAGCAGCTATAGCACAAGAAGCCGGTGCATGTGCGGTTATGGCTCTCGAACGTATCCCGGCTGACATCAGAGCTGCAGGCGGAGTATCGAGAATGAGCGATCCCGGTATGATACGCTCAATACAAGAAGCAGTGACAATTCCCGTCATGGCAAAATGTCGTATAGGTCATTTTGTCGAAGCTCAAATACTTGAAGCTATCGAGATTGATTACATAGACGAAAGTGAAGTTCTCTCCCCTGCCGACGATGTGTACCATGTAGACAAACGTAAATTCAAAGTACCGTTTGTATGTGGGGCAAGAGACTTGGGAGAAGCACTTCGACGTATTGCTGAGGGAGCTTCCATGATACGTACAAAAGGTGAACCCGGTACCGGCGATATTATCCAAGCAGTCAGACATATGCGAATGATGAATTCTCAAATTCGTCACGTTGCCTCTTTGAGTGAAGACGAACTTTATGAAGAAGCAAAACGCCTCGGTGTTCCGTATGAACTATTGAAGCAAGTACATGAAAACGGCAAACTTCCTGTCGTAAATTTTGCTGCCGGCGGTGTAGCTACTCCGGCTGACGCTGCACTTATGATGCAACTCGGTGCCGAAGGTGTTTTTGTAGGTTCGGGAATATTCAAATCCGGCAATCCGGTAAAACGTGCGGCTGCTATCGTACAAGCAGTGACAAATTACACTGATGCCAAACTTATAGCAGAACTTTCCGCCGGACTCGGAGAAGCAATGGTAGGAATCAATCCGGATGAAATAAAAATTATTATGGAAGAAAGGGGTAAATAAATGCGTATCGGAGTTCTTGCCGTACAAGGAGCATTTGCCGAACATATAGCAAAACTCAATCAGTTCGGAATAGAGAGTTTTGAGATACGCCAACGCCGGGATATAGCAGAAAACTTTGATGCATTGATACTTCCCGGCGGTGAAAGTACAACTATGCGTAAGTTGCTCAAAGAATTGGATTTATTCGAACCGTTAAAAGCGATGATTGCAAACGGAATGCCTGTTTTGGGAACTTGTGCGGGAATGATATTACTTGCCGGCGAAATATCCGGCGGTGAATCACCTTGTTTTGCCACGCTTGACATCACAGTCAAAAGAAATGCTTACGGCAGACAGCTGGGGAGTTTCCGATGTGAAGATAAGTTTGGCAATGATACAATAGAAATGCCGTTTATTCGTGCACCGTTTGCAGAACGTGTCGGTAAAAACGTAACAATACTTTCCCAACACGAAAACAAGATTGTTGCTGTCAGACAAGATAATCAACTTGCGTTGGCTTTTCACCCGGAGCTGACTGACGACTCGACTGTTTACGAATATTTCATTGAAATGATAAAAAGTCGTATTTAAACGCTGTATAAAAAAAGGTGGAAGAATGTATATCCAAGTAGATGACAAAAGTCGTGTTCACGCCTATATACAAATATATCAAGAATTGAGGCGTAGAATCATTTCCGGGGCATTTGCTCACGGCTCAAGGTTGCCGTCAAAACGTGAACTTGCAAGAGATTGTCTTGTCAGTATAATAACCGTCGAACACGCATATCAACTGCTTTGTGATGAAGGATATTGCGAAATGCGACCACGAAGCGGTTGCTATGTAAAATACAATGCCGATACATTCTTCCCGGTTTCTGCAATTGAAAAAAACACATATACTCCTGACAATACAGAATCTTATAATAACGCAAATATTCCGTTTTCATCGGTAGCGGCAATGTTGCGAAAAGTAATACATGAACGCAGCGAAAGAATATTAATGAAATCTCCGAACAGCGGCAGTCCGGAACTGCGTGATGCTATATGTCGTTATCTTTCAAGATGTCGCAGTATCAATGTTTCAAGCGAGCAAATCATCATAGGTTCGGGAGCTGAATATTTGTACGGGCTTTGTATTCAAATGCTCGGCAGAAATAAAAAAGTAGCTCTCGAATCCCCGTCGTATGAAAAAATTAAAGCCGTATACACTGCCAACGGAGCAACATGCGATATGCTGGACATGGATAACGAAGGGATTCGTGTCGAAGAATTGGAACGAACAAATGCACAAATATTGCACGTTACGCCGTTCAACAGCTTCCCCAGTAAAATAACCGCTTCGGCACAGCGAAGAGCTGTTTACTTAAAATGGGCAAAAGAAAAAAATTCAATCATTATAGAAGACGATTATGATTCCGAATTCACGCTTAACGCAAAAGCACCGCAGACGTTGTTTTCACAAAGCGAAGATGACAATGTGATATACATCAACACTTTTTCCAAAACAATAGCCCCCGCATTACGTGCCGGCTACATGCTTCTTCCGAAAAAACTTTTACCTTTGTATGAAAATACTGTCGGTTTTTATTCTTGTACAGTGCCGATG
>JAXJQT010000122.1:0-4968 GCA_036311025.1 Spirochaetota bacterium | reverse complement strand
CAATGCTTGTTAATAATCAAAAATCTATCAATGACTATATTGACGGAGAAGTAATAAAAGAATCTTCTCTTCCATACATTGAGATTCCGACAGAAATCAGAAATCCGTTTATGTTCAGGAATGATTTTATCATAACAGATATGCGTTCCAGAAAAAGTTACGTGCTGAAAGCTCTGAATGCTCAGCCGTGTAGTGTGATTTATGATCCGGCGATAATGCATATAAATGATTTGCCGGAAATAATGATGACTAATTTGGCAAATGCTATAGAAGGATATCTATCAACTGATTCTAATTTTGTATCGGATATGATGTTTTTAAAGGCTATTGAAATGCTTTCAAAATATCTTATTCCTGCGGTAAAAAATAATACCGAAGATTTGATATCTTTTTTGGCATTGTCAGGACTTATGACTTCTATGGGGCTCGGATGTGCATCTATGGGAGTGATAAATGCTGTGTCTGAAGTTATAAATCAGAAGTTAAGGATTGAAAAATCAGCTGTGGCGTCGGTATTATTGCCTTATGTGATAGAATTTTGCATTCCGTCAAGTGCAGAGAAAATAGCCAGAATAGGTGCCGCAATGGGAATCAATGTGGAATCAAAGACAATGTTGGAAGTTGCTGTAAAGGTCATTGAATTTGTGAAGAATATAAGCAATGATTTATCATTTCCGACTAAATTATCTGATTTTTCATTAAAATCAGAAGATTTAATCGGACTTGCAGATCAAGCTGTTGCAATGAATATGATGAATTATTTACCGCGTTCTTGCAGCAATGAAGAACTTTATAATATTTTACAGTCAGCATTTTAAAAAAATAATATAAACATATAGAAAGATGAATTTTGTCTGTGATGATAAGATTCATCTTTTTTTTATCTAATATGGATTTTATTAGGAGAACAAGTATGATTATTCATAACTTCTTTGGTCATTTATCGACAATTACGCGTCATCGTCACATGGTGATACGTCATTGCTTTAAAGCCGGAATTTTTTGGCAAGGATGCTTGCATGATTTATCAAAATACAGTCCTAAAGAATTTTTTGCAGGTGTACGTTATTTTCAAGGAAATCGCAGTCCGAATGAGGGGGAACGAGTTGTAAAGGGATATTCGTTGGCTTGGATTCATCATAAAGGTCGCAATCCGCACCATTTTGAATATTGGACAGATTATAATAAAGAAACGCATATGATGTCGCCGGTAAAAATGCCGTTGCGTTATGTGATTGAGATGTTTTGTGATCGTGTCGCAGCTTCCAAAATTTATAAAAAGAAAGATTATACGGATTCAAGCCCGTTAGAATATTTTTTAAATGCTAAAAAACATCGTGTGATTCATCCGGAGACTTCGGATTTATTGGAAAAATTATTGCAGATGTTGAGCGAAAAAGGAGAAAAGGAAACTTTTCTTTATATTCGTAAATTAAAGGGAAAAACGGAATATTAAATGAAAAATACGACGTTGTGTTATATCGAAAATGATAATTTTGATTATCTTATGTTGTATCGGAATAAAAAAGAAAATGACCCTAATGCCGGAAAATGGATTGGTGTGGGCGGAAGATTTGAGGAAGGAGAAAGTCCTGATGAATGTCTTTTGCGTGAGGTACAAGAAGAGACCGGCTTGACATTGTTTTCGTGGCGTTTGCGAGCCGTTGTGACTTTTGTTTCTGATAAATGGGAAACGGAATATATGTTTTTGTATACGTCAAATGATTGGCGTGGGCAACTGTCAAAGTGTAATGAAGGTGAGTTGGCATGGGTGCAAAAATCTGAATTAATGAATTTGCCGATGTGGGAAGGTGATAGAATTTTCTTAAAATTATTGTGCGAGCGTGATGACTTTTTTTCTCTTAAGCTTTCTTATAAAGGTGAAAAGTTGGTTGAGGCTGTTTTGAATGGTGAAAATATAGAATTATAGAGGTGATATAAATGGATGTGTGTATGTATGGTGCATCTTCAAATGACATTCCGAAAGTTTATTTAGAAGCTGCAAGTGAATTCGGGAAAAAGCTTGCAGAGCATAAGTATGGCTTAATTTATGGCGGTGGCAGTTTCGGTGTCATGGGGGCGGCAGCAAAGGCTGCTAGGGAAAATGACGGAAAAGTTGTAGGAATTGCTCCGTCTTTTTTTAAAGAAACTAATCAATTATTTGACGATTGTACTGCGTTTTTTTATACACGAACAATGCGAGAACGTAAAAGTTTGATGGAATATAAAGCCGATGTGTTTGTAATGATGCCGGGCGGAATCGGAACGTTCGAGGAATTCTTTGAGATTCTTACTCTTAAACAGTTAAAAAAGCATGATAAAATGATAATTATGGCAAATATTAACGGTTATTTTGATTTGCTTTTGGATATGTTAAAAAAGTCTGTAGACGAGAAGTTTTTATCTGAAGAAAATATGCAACTTTTTTCAGTTTGCAATTCTGTAGATGAAATATTTAATTTGCTGAAATAGAATGCTTTATAAATAAAAAGGTTGTCTTTTTAAAGACAACCTTTTTTGATGTTATGGTAACGGGTTTAACGCAACATTTGGGTCTGAATCTTTTTCGTAATCAACGCCCGGTACTTCAAATCCGAAAAGTTGAAAGAATTCTTCTTGGAATCCGGCAATGTCACAATATTGGCTTACTGTTTCGTCACAGATATTATTCCAGATTTCACTGATTTCGTTTTGTACGTCATCACGCATTTCCCAGTCGTCGATTCTGATACGACCTTCTTCATCTGTAGGAACGCCGTCTTTGTTGTAAAGAAAATCTTTAAAAAGTCTTGTAATCTGGTGGATACATTTTTCATGTAAGCCTTTGTTTTTCATGACTTTATAAAGAATTGAAATATATAAAGGCACTGCAGGAATTGCAGAACTAGCTTGAGTTACGAGTCCTTTATTTACGGAAACGTATGCTTTTCCGTGAATATCAGCCATTTTCTCGCACAATTCATGTGCTGTTTTTTCTAAATCTTCTTTTGCTTTTCCGATGGTTCCGTTTCTGTAAATCGGAGCAGTTTGTTTTGGTCCGATGTAAGAATATGCAACAGTTTTTACCCCGTCAGCAAGAACGTCGGCTTTTTGCAAAGCGTCAATCCACATTTTCCAGTCTTCTCCGCCCATTACGTAAACAGTTTTTGCGATTTCTTCTTCTGTTGCCGGATTTAAACTGATTTGAGCTAATTTTCCGGTATTAATATTTAAAGTTCGAGTGTTGAATGGTTCTCCGATAGTTCGTAAAAATGATGCAGTAACTTCTCCGGTATCCGGATTTGTTCTCTTAGGAGAAGCAATACTGTATACAACTAAATCGATTTTTCCGAATTCTTTTTCGATTAAATCGATAGTTTGCTGTTTTACTTCGTGAGAAAAAGCATCCGCGTTTATACTGTAGTGCTTGTTTCCTGTTTCTGCAGCGTATTTTTCGAATGCAACAGAGTTGTAAAGTCCGGCAGAGGCTGTTCGTGTTCCTTCTGCATTTCGTTCAAAAAATACACCGATAGTATTAGCTTTCATTTGCCAAGCAGCACAAATTCGAGATGAAAGTCCGTATCCCGTAGATGCACCGATAACTAAAACATTTTTTACGCCGTCTATTACTGGGAAAGTTTTAACATAATCAATTTGTTCTTTTACTATCTTGTCACAGCCTTCTGGGTGTGAAGTGAAACACATATTACTTCTTAACATAGGTTTGATAATCATTATTTTCTCCTTTAAATAAATATTACGTTTTTTTTGATTAATCAGTTTCAGACCGATGTGAGTTGAAATCAACGTCTAACAAACCGGCTAGTAGGGTATCATTGTTTATTTTTGAAGTCAAGTTATAATGTGACTGGGTGGTCATTTTTATAATGATACTTTTATTCATTTAGGTTAAAACTTGACTTTACTTAGTATAAATGATAAACAAACATCCAAATTTTCATTGGATAAAAATCTGTTCTTTACTTTGAATGCAGAGAAAGAAATTTTTATCACTAAATCGAATTATAAGGAGAATATATAGAATGTCGAATTGGTTCTTTCTAGCTCAAGCTACCGGTAATGCACAAGCCGCAGCTGGCAGTCAGATGGGCTTCATGGTATTTTTAGTTATCATGCTGGTTGTTTATTGGGTTTTCTTAATTCGCCCACAAAGTAAAAAAAGAAAAGAATTAGCTCAGAAATTGAGTAATCTAAAGAAAGGTGACAGGGTTGTTACTATCGGCGGAATTCACGGAAAAGTTGTTTCTGTAAAAGAAAAAGTTGTTGTTCTTCGCGTTGACGACAGAGCAGAAATCACTTTTGATAAGAATGCTATTTCTACTGTAGAAGCTCAAGGAAAAGAAGAGCCTGCTGCAGCGGATAATAAAGAAAAAGAAGAAGAGGTGGAAAAGAACAATGAAGAAAAGTAGCAGATTATTAATCCTGTTAATTTGTTTGGCGGGCGGATTTTATTTCTTAATGCCTTCAATTACATGGTACTTTGTTTACAAAGAAAAAGATCGTGACGAAGCGTCTTTGTCCGGTGTACGTTTAAAAAATGAAATTAACAGACGTATTGAGAATGGTTTAAAAGCTTTCAACGATGCTAATGCCGGCGATAAAGAATTGAAAGTATTAGAAAAAGAAATAAGTCGTAAATTAAAAGAATATAATTCTGTAAGTGCAAAAAAGTTAAAAATATCATCAAATGCAACTTACAACGATATGAAGAATGTTCTTTTTGATATGTATAGTTACAACGGAAAAACAGATGAAGAAAAAAATCTTCTTGTAGAAAAAGTAGCTAAAAAAGCATTGGAAAATTATTATACAGCTGAATTTGATGCAAAGCGTAAAGTAAAAAACAGTACTATTAAACTTGGTTTAGACTTACAAGGTGGAGCATACGCAGTTGTAACGTTGAATTTTAATCATCCGTCAGTAGAAGGAAAAGCTACGACAGATGCAGACAAAGCCGCAGCTTTAGAT
>JAXJQT010000121.1:0-2318 GCA_036311025.1 Spirochaetota bacterium | reverse complement strand
GTTCCGTGAGCTCTGTAAACAGGTGTAAATGCTCCGAATTGATACCATCTTGTCATTAGTTCAGGATCGCTGAATTCCGGAGTAAAACCGCCGACATCGCTTCCCCAATAAGGAAAACCTGAAAGTCCGCTGCTTAATCCTTCGGCTAACTGTTGTCGCAATCCGTCGAATGTTGCAGGAACGTCTCCTGACCAGTTTGATACGGCGTAAGATTTACTTCCTGTATATCCTGAACGGCTTAATAGGAAAAATCTTCTGTCCGGGTATTTTTTTGTTACGGCAGACATTATGATTTTCGACCATTCACGATTGAAATAATTGTGAAAATAAGTTTCTGAAATTCCTGAAAAAGTTGCAGAAGGCGGACATTTTTCCGGTTCACCCAAGTCAGTCCAAAAACTGTCAATTCCGCTTTCTACCATTTTTATGTATTTATCACCGAGTAATTGTTGAGCCTTCGGATGTAAAGGATTGATAATTGCACCTTCTTTTGAGCCGTTTACACACCACCAATCGTTCCACAATACAGGCTTGCCGTTTTCATCATCAGCAAAGATTCCGGCATTTCTGAACTCATCATAGCAAAGTGAATCTGTAGCGAAAAACGGTTCACTGATTGTGATTAATTTTACATTATTAGACTCTAAGTATTCATCAAGAGCTTTCGGATCCGGAAATTTTTCTTTATTCCAGTCCAAGTCTCCCATTTTATTAAACCATGCCAAATCAAGAACTACGGCACTTAACGGGATGTTTTCTTTTTTAAAGCGTTCTACAAGTTCTATTACCTCGTTTGTTGTTTCATAAGAATATTTAGACTGTGTAAAACCGAAAACCCATTTAGGCAACATGGCACTTTCGCCTGTAACTTTATAAAAACCTGATACTGCAGATTTAAAACTGTCGTCGACTCTGTAATATCCCTCAATTCGTCCGGTACCGCTGGCACAAACAACCGGGTCTTCTTTATCTTTAGGGAATTTTAATTTGTCATAACCATTTGCATTTACATAGACAGTGTCTTTTGAAGTTGTCATGTAAAAAGGAATATAAAGATATGTCTGGTCTCCGTAATTCGGTTCATGATAAATGATTGCACGTTTTCCGGCAAGATTCAGAGATTTATTGATTTGTCCCATTCCGTAGTATGCATCAACATCGGTATAGTAACGTTCTTCTTCTATTTCGCCGTCTTCATAATAAAAAGTAGATGAATAGCGAAGTGAATCTTTGTAATACAATTCATAACCGTCATCGATTTTTACGATTTTATAATCGTTCCAAGTCATTTCGTTGCCGTTTACGGCGAAAGTCTGTCCGTTAGCAGCGATTTGCAATTCTAAGTCTTGTGCCGGTGCAGAATATTTTTTTCCTAAGGCTTCGATTTTTATATACCCATTTTCACATGGCGTAAAAAAAATCTTTACATCGCCGGCATTTAAAGCTGTACCTACAGGAGCTGATTTACACGATAGAAAAACAGCAAATAAGGTAATTAAAAGTAAGCTTTTCCTTTTCATATTGACCTCTTAATTATTTAGTTTGTATATTGTATATATTTTTTTCGCAAATCTCTCAATAACTACAGGTATTAATACCGGCGAATGTTAATAAATAGTAATTATTTTTAAAAATGATTTTTATATAGATACAGATTAACGGTGTGAGATGAATAAAAAAGCTGACAGCGTGAAAAACTGTCAGCTTCTTTGTATTTATAGTTGATTGTCAAAATTTTTAGATTCAATGTCTTGAAAATATTTATACGTACCGACTTTCAATTCATCGGTTGCATCGTCGTCACATACTATTATTGCTTTTTGGTGCAATTGCAACGCACTTACAGTCCACATTTGATTTACGCTTCCTTCGACTGCATGATGCAATGCACGAGCTTTGTTATGTCCGGTAATCAGAATCATTACTTCACGAGCATCGCAGATTGTGCCGACTCCTACGGTAAGTGCGGTTGTCGGAACTTGACTGATGTCGTCATTAAAAAATCTTGAGTTTACCAATACAGTTTCGTATGTAAGATTTTTTACTCTGGTACGAGACACGAGAGACGAACCGGGCTCATTAAAAGCAATATGACCGTCTACACCGACACCGCCTAAAAACAAATCGATTCCGCCGAAATCTTTGATTTTCTTTTCGTAAGAAGCACATTCAGCTTCAAGGTCTTTTGCCATACCGTCCAGGATATGTACGTTTTCTTTTTTTATATTGATATGATTAAAAAAATTATCCCACATAAAGCGGTGATAACTTTGAGGATGATTTTCATCAAGTCCGACATATTCATCCATGTTGAATGT
>JAXJQT010000120.1:0-1802 GCA_036311025.1 Spirochaetota bacterium | reverse complement strand
GGAAAAATCGTAAATTCAATGTTAGAAGATAATAAAAGTAGGAGGTAATTTTTGAGGGATTGCGGGACAGACTTGTGCTTGTCGGAAGATTTCAGGTTTGTTCCGTGATTTCGTGAAGTTTTTAGTTGTCAGCGGTTACCAATAGTTAGTTATTAGATATAAGAAGAAAAAACAATAATTTTCATAATATTATAAACAACTTTTTTCTTTTTTATTTACCCAATGCGGACTGCAGCAAGTTGATAAAATTGTTTGTGATGATTTCCCATGAGAACTCGGAGGCGATTTGCAAGGAACGTTCGCTGCATTGCTTCAAACGTTGCGAGTCGGCGAGTAAAGTTTCCAGTGCAGATTGCAAAGCGAAGCTGTCGCCGCATGGGACAATCACGCCGTTACCTTTTACAAGTTCTGCAGCACCGCCGACTTGAGTAGTGACTACCGGCAGTCCGCAAGCTATCGCTTCCAACATGGCATTACTCATTCCTTCATTGTACGATGACATACAAAAAACAGAACTTTCTTGATAAAAACTGATCAGCTGTTCTTTTTCCAAACGTCCCAGCAATATAACTTTACTTTCTACGCCGAGCATTCTGGCGAGATTTTCAAGGTTCTCTTTTTCCGGACCGTCCCCGGCAATCACCAATTGACACGGCACTTTCAATCCGGCTACAGCTTGGATTAATAAGTCAAAACCTTTTATTTTGTTCAGTCTTCCTACTGCAATTATTTGCATCGGAGTCATTTTTATGTCAGATTTATTTGTGTAACGCTCTAAATCTATGCCGTTATAAATTAAATCAATTTTTTTCTTGCGATATGTTTTGTATGCGAGTTCACGCAAACTTTGAGAATTTGCGATGGTTAAAAGTGATTTTTTCCAGATATAAGGACTTAAAAAGCGAAAAACGAATCTATCCAGTTTTGCCCAACGTTTGTCGTAAAAAGGAACGTCTGCACCTCGTAGTAATACGACGTAGGGAATCCGGAAAATAAATGACAACATCATAGCGATAAAACCGGCAGGAACTCCCGACCAAGCAACGATTGCATCGTATTTTGAGTTTTTTGCAGTTGCTTGTTTGATTAATTTGGTTGCAAACCTAAATGCTTTGACAGAGTAGGTGATTAACTCTTTTGAAGATTGGAACAAGAAATTTTTTTCTTCTTTGCCGATGTTCAAAAAAAACAGTCTGATTTTCCCGTTTATTTCCTTATGTTTTTTTCCGGAAGATGCAGTTATCAAATCAATTTGAATGTCTGTTTTTGCAAATTCGCTCATCATTGCTTTATTTGCGTTTCCTTGTCCGCCGCCTAACGGTGGATATTCAGAATTAAGCATTAAGAGTTTCATTTTTTTCCTCCGGATAATCGGGCTGTTTTATTTTTTTGTTTGTTCAAAATTTGTCATGTCTTGGATAATGTACAACGGTCGTTGTTTTATTTCTTCGTAGATTCGCCCGATGTATTCGCCTAGCAGCCATGTCGTGATAAACGAGAAGCCCATAAAAATAAACAATATTACCGTGAGAAATTTGTACAACGGATAAACTACGTTATTTATTCCGATATCAACTAACATGTAGATTATAAATCCGATACCTAAAAATATAGATAAAACTCCCATAACCAAACCGGCACGCAGCGGTAATAATGAAAAATTAAAAAGTCCGTCCATCGCAAGTTTTACCATTTTTTTTAACGTATAACCGGTTTTACCGTGTAATCTTTCCGGGCGGTCAAAGTCGACAAAAGTGTAGCGATAACCGACCCACGCCACCATTCCACGTAAATAACGTGCT
>JAXJQT010000119.1:0-3761 GCA_036311025.1 Spirochaetota bacterium | reverse complement strand
GTTTATGGTCATAGATTATTTTACCTTCTTCCAGTTTTCGACAGTCAAGAATGTTAATCATATCTTTTTCTATTTTGTTTATATTCAGACTTATAACATTTAATTCATCTGTAGAACCGGTTTTTTTTATGTACAAATCAAGGTAATTACGAATTAAAGTCATAGGAGTTTTTATTTCATGTGCTAAGTTCATGAAGTAAAAATTCTTCTCTTCTAATCCAACATATTTTTTTTCTATAGGAATTATTACCTTCCAATAGCTGACTGTAATTATCAAAATTAAGAATAACAAAATACAGCCTGAGAAAAAAAGTATTATGAATAAGAAATTTTTTGCAGCTTTGACAACGTGATATTCCGGGATTATGAATAAATATTTTATATTGTTTTCCGAATCGACACGTCCTACAGCGAAATATTTTCGATTTTGATATTTCAGTGAAATATGGCGAATCCCGGAACGACTGTCACGTAAAAATGGGCTTTTTAAACCGGAGTCTACCATAAACTTTAAAATTTCAGGTTGATTTATAATATTAAAATCAAGTACCAGATTAGAATAATCGGTAAATGACATTGTGTCACCGTTACGGAAAATTCCATTGTTAATGTATTCTCTTTTTTCTGTATCAAACTCAAAATCATCTTGACTTGATGGATGATTTGCAAACATGATATTACCAAAGTCATCGGAAACAAATAAAGTTCCCATTTTTAAACGTTCCAGATGAGAATATAGCTTTGTGTAATAATTTAAAGGTTGAATAATGATGGCAACTTTTACGATATTATTTTTTTCATCTCTTATCGGATATAAAAGAACCGGCTTTTTTTCAGATTCATATCCGATGATAGTTCCTTTTCTTAACATACCGATTGCAAGATTTTTCTTAGGATTGTTTTTCAAATTGAGAAAAAGCGGATCATTTTTTAAACTGATTTCATCAATTTTATAATCGTTAGATGCATAATTTGATACTTTGTAGTTGCTTTTAGTGATTATTGATTTTTTATCAAATTGAACAATGGAAAAATTACCGTCGATGGAAGATAATAATTTTAATTCGAATAAATCCCATAATCGTTGTTCGTATTGAATTTCTTCTATGGCATTGTTAAAATTTGTTTTAAATAAATGTTTTTTCACATCTTTGTGTTGAAAAAAGGCATCCAACGCAGCTTGCAGACGGTTGTTGTCGTAATTGAGATTAATAGCAACTTGTTCTATCATTGTAAGATAATATTCTTGATTTTGCTGATTTAGAAATGATGAGAAATTCTTCGAAAAAATCGAAATTATAATTATAAAAGGTATCAGTGAACTGATAAGAAGTATGGTTAGCAATCTTTTACTTATAATATGTTCATTATTTCTATTCATAATTTAAACTCATTCAAAAAAATCTAGTATTTTGCCGTTGACGTCGTATACATCCATCTTAATTCTAAGCCCGTTTTTATCATAAGAGTAAATGTATTGTTTTTCGATACTTTCATTGTTACCGATGTATTCCAGTTTTTCAGTCCTTAGACCTTGTTTATTATAACGATAAACATTTCTTAATGATAACACACCGTGAGTATATAATTTTTCTTCTTTCAAAACATTTGTAGAATCAAATTTTTTTATTGAAATTAAATTTCCTAAATTATCAAATAATGATTCTTCCGAACTTCCGTCATTTTTGTTGTAAGTTGTTGCCAGATGAAGTTTTTCATTTTGATACTCATAGAAAAATACATTTTTTGATGTTTCTTTGTATAAAGACAAAATTTCGCCGGTATCGGAAAAAATAGAATGACTTGCGGATTTTTTTGATGTGTCATAAGTAATTGTGTTTTTTTTCTTTTCGACGTTATTGTAGATTTCAACTTGAGCTAATTCATTATTTTCGTTGTATTTATAAGAACAGGATAAAAGTAGTTCATTGGAATCAGAAAAAATATCTTTTTGTTTTAGATTTCCGTTTGGCAAATAGTGATATTGAGTAATTTTTTCTAAGTTACCGGAATGATTAAAACTACGTTCTTCGCTTATTAAATTTGATTGGGGTAATTTTATTGTTTGATACTCCAATTTCTCGTTTTCATCGAAAACACTTAACTGAGTGAGGAGAAGATTTTTGTTATAATTTGCAATGTATTTTAAATTACCTAAATCATCAAAAATTTTATGTTCAATATGTGATGACGAAGCATCGGATGTGTGATTTTTATTTTTACATCCGAAAATGAAGATTAGAAAAATACAAAGCAGAAAATAAATATTTTTAATTTTCATCAAACCTAACCTTATTTATTCTTATGCAATGTTGCTAATTAAACAGAAAAAGTATAATGTACGCAACATGAAGAAAAGAATATTTATCCTTATAACATATATTTTAGCCCTTTCAAGTGTTTATTCATTTGAATATTCATTAGATATAGGTGCGGAAGCAAAAATTTTACCCATTACGGCTGATTTTTACAATGAATTCTCTTTGACCGGATTTGAAGCAGAAGTTTTCGGAGCGTTTGTTATCAATGACAAATTTGGTTTGTCATGGCAAATTGCTGATAATTATATGTCACAGACGTCGTATGGAAATGGGAAATTAGCCAGCGGAGCTTCTAATATTTTTTATACTGGTCTTGGTTTTATTTTTTTTCCGTTTGGTGAAAGATTGCGTCTGGAGATGAAACAAAATTTTTTATGGAATCAAGCCGCTTTTGATATTAAGAATAACGGAGTATTAGCTGAAACTCAATTTGGAACGTCGACACATTTAAATGTGTTTTTTACTCCATATATGAAACTTCCCTATTTTCATGTTTCTTTACATAATGAGTTTAGGTTTTATCCGATAACAAGAAATGAAACTTTTCAATGGGAATATCAGGGAAGACTTCGTTTTACGGCAAATCCATATATAAAAAAAATAGGAGTTTTTGCGGAAGCGGGATTTTCATATTTAAGTTGTAATACTGTAGCTGTAAAATATGATTCGTTTGCTTTTGTTTGGGATATAGGAATTAATTTTTCGCATAAATGGAAGAATAAAAAAGAAAAAGAATCGAAAGTTCAACTTTCAAATGCTTTTGATATGAAATTATCGCCATTGCCGACATTGAAAAAGATTAAACGACCAGAGCTTTACTTTGATTTCTATAATGCAAAAGTCGGTAAAAATGTTCGTATAGACGGTATTTATTTTGATGATAAAAATCAATTAACAAAAGATTCTAAAATAAAATTGGAAGGACTTGTTTTATATTTAAAAGATTATCCGGCAACAACTATTGTAATAGTCAGTTATGTAGAAAGTTCTTTGAAAAAAGACGAAGAGATTATGAATGCTTCTATGCAACGTACAAATAGTATAAAAGATTTTCTTTTGGAAAATAAGATTCCAGAAAAGCAAATAAAAAGAAGTCCTTCTGCTTTGATTTTTAATCCGGAATTATCTAAGATTCCGCATATTGAAATAAAAATGTTAAAAAAATAGTTGACACGCTGCGTTTTCTATGTTAAAAGTCGCGTGTCTTTGTGACGCCGGTTTAAAAGTTGCAAAGATTACAACTTGGGCGGTTAGCTCAGTTGGGAGAGCGTCTGCCTTACAAGCAGAATGTCGTCAGTTCGATCCTGGCACTGCCCAATTCTCCTTTTGAAGGAAAAGAGACAAGTTGTATTATTAAGTACCGGGCGGTTAGCTCAGTTGGGAGAGCGTCTGCCTTACAAGCAGAATGTCGTCAGTTCGATCCTGGCACTGCCCATTATC
>JAXJQT010000118.1:0-5023 GCA_036311025.1 Spirochaetota bacterium | reverse complement strand
GTATTAGCTTCTTCAGAAACTTTATCAAAAGAAGATATTACTCCTGATAATATAATATTGGGGATGTTTCGTGTTATACGTGACAATGAAAATGATGAAAATATTAATTATTACAGAGATTTCATTTATACGGTAAAGCCTGATGTTGATGCTCAATTAACAAGTGCAGCACTAGAAGCTGAAAATAACGGAGATTATACCGAAGCAATTGATATTTACATTGGATTGTTGCGTTTGAATCCAGATTCATCAGATCATTTGTTGAATATTGCGGTTTGTTATAATGAATATTCACTTCATTTATTTGATAAAGGTGAGGAAGATTTAGCTTTTAAAATGGAAGAAGAGGCTTTCAAATATTTTAAAATGCTTGATGAGATTCCAGAAAAAAATGATCGAATCTATTATTATCTCGGACGTTTTTATTTAAGTAAGGAAAATTACGAAAAAGCGATTGAGTATTTTAAAGATTTTATAGGAATAACTGAAGATGTAGAGCGTAAAAAGGAAGTTTTAGATGCTTTGAAGATGATTCAATCATTAGGAGTGCTGAATGAAGATTACCGTTATGCACAAGAACTTGTTGAGGCGGATAAAGACGAGGCTGCTCTTGAAAGTGTTAATAAGTTTATAGAAAAATATCCGTCAAATTGGAATGGTTATCATTTGAAGGGTTTTATTCTGAGAAAATTAGAACAATATGATGATGCAATTGAAAATTTTCAGAAAGCATTGAATTTTAATGGTAATGAAGTCGATTTATATAATGAACTTGGTCTTTGTTATATGAACTTGGGAAATTATAATAAAGCTGAATTATATTTTGCAAAAGCATTAAGATATAATGTTGACGATATTTCAATCTATTATAATTTAGCAATTCTTTCTTATCAGAAAAAAGATGTTAATACAGCATTAAAATATTGTGAAATTATAAATGAGTTTAGTCCCAATGATTTAAAATCAAGAGACTTGGTAAATATTATAAAAAATAATGGAGATTTAAATGCTTTATAATCAAATTATTCCTGAAAAAAAAATCGAGAAACTAAGAAAGAAAAATGTTATTTCAGAGACAGATAAAGTTTGTTTATTTTTTGATAATTCAACTTTTTTAACTGTGAAAAAAGGTCTTGTCTGTACTGAAAATTCTTTGATTTGTTTCGATTCAAAGACTATTGAAAAATATAATTTTGATGAAATTTCATCTTTAGTATTTCAAGAAGTTGATAAAGAAACATATACTTACAAAATGGTTTTAGAATTGAAGAATAAAGAATCAAGAGATATAACTCCTAAATCCGCTTCTAATGATGAAATGAAATTAATAGTTGATATTTTTAATAAAAACATTTTGCGATAAGTAAAATAAAATTGTCAAATCCTATTTGACAGTGGAAAACAGATAGAATATATTGAGTTTATTAATCTTAATATTATAGAGGTAAAAGAATGAAGTCAGAGTGGGTTAACCCTTTTATTTCGAATGCTATAGATGTTTTTGAACAAATGGCGAATATTAATTTGGAAAGAAGTGATTTAAGCTTAAAAGAAGATCCTACGCCATCGAATGAAATTTCTATTATTGTAGGTATTGCAGGTTTTATTCAAGGACAGGTTGTATATAGTTTAAAACTTCATACAGCACAAAGAATAGCTCAGGCAATGGCACCTAAAACAATCTCAAAAATTGATAATGATTTTATAGAATCGTCTATTGCGGAATTGGCAAATATTATAACTGGAAGAACTACAATACAGTTATCAGGTCAAGATAAAGTTTTGCATATAACACCTCCTACAATTATTTTAGGACGTGATTTTTCTATCAGTTTTGTGAAATTGAGAACTATTTCCGTAAATTTATCATCTCGTTTTGGTACACTTGAAGTTAATATTGCAATTAAAGAAAGCTAATAAGGATTTCTTTGGTGTGGAAAGTTCAAAACAATAAATTTTTGTTTTCAAATATTTTTTTTCTGGTTCCTTTGTGTCTGGCTATGACATGGGGAGCCGGATCTTTTTTTTCGTTGTTTTTAATTAATTATAAATATCTCGGAAATGGTTTTGTTTTATTTTCGTCTTTATGCAAATTAGCAATGTCATTTGCTATATTTTATTTTAGTAAATCTTTTTTCTTTGACGAAAAAAAAGATAAAACAGTTAGAGAATATAAAAGATTTACTTCATTTGTAGGTTATGGAATAGTTATAACCTATGTTTTTTATTCTTTTCCAAGAATTGTTGTGGAATTTTATGAAAGAGAAAATAATCAAGCTTACATTTTTATAGATTTTCTGGTTGTTTTATTTCTTACGCTTTTACCTTTGGTTTTGTATATTTTTTTGAGAACAAATAAAACTAAACAGATAAGTGGTTTTTATACTCAAAAAGATTTTGAATATGAATTGAAAATAAAGCAAGATAAAGCTTTTAAAAAGAAAGAGAATATAAGGTTAAAAAAAGAACGTAATTTCTTTCAAAATCTTTGGTATGATTGGATTGATATTATATTACAAGCAGTTTTAATTGTAATGTTAATTAATCAATTCTTATTTCAGATGTATGTAATTCCTTCAGAATCAATGGTGCCGACTTTTTTGAAAGGTGATATGGTTGTCGTTGATAAATTTGTTTATGGTTCTCAAATACCGTTAACTCAATGGAAACTTCCGTCACTTTGTTCTGCAAAAATAGGTGATGTTGTAGTTTATTTAAATCCTGAAACTTATAATAAAGAATCTGATGTTTATTTTAAGAATGTGTTTGCTCGAATTTTTCAACCTTTTCTATATAGATTATCTTTTACTAGAATAGATATTGATAAAAAAGAGAATGGAGATCCCAAAGAACGTTTTATAGTAAAACGTTTAATAGCAGAAAATGGCGAAAAAATTTGTATATTAAATGATGAAGTTTATAAAAAAAGCCAAAATCAAGATTGGGAGAAAATGTCTGTTTCTGCTAAAGAATATGGTAATGTAGATTTATATTATGAAAAAAATGTAGGAATGGATGCTCAAAAAATGACTCCGGAAATTCGAGCTTTGCTGAATATGGCACAGGAACGTTTTTCTGCTAAAATGAGTGACAAAAGTGTTTTATTAGAAAAGTTAAAAAATGAAAAAGATGTTTTTCTTGCTAATTTAAATGATGACGATAAATTACTTAGTTTAACAAAAGAACTTTATGATTATTTATTGGAAAATAGATCCTATTTTGAGCAAATTAAGAATTCTATAATAATTCCATTTTTTATAAATTCAGAAAAAGCTTATTATCAATTATCAGAAGCAGATTATAAAGAAAATGAAATGAAATTAAAGGCTGGTCTTGCTGAGTATGGTTTTGTTGCCGTATATAGAGTTCTTGCTAATGTTTATGAAGAATTGCAAAATATAAATGTTTCGCAAATAATGATAAATGATAGTATGTCTTCATTTAATGGCGAGTCTCCATATACAAGTTATATGAAAGCATTAAATGTTATTTATAAATCAGAAGTTTTAGTTCTATTGAATACTTTTTTGAAGAATGGAGAAGTTAATTTTAAAATTATCGATAATGATAATCTTGAAATGCTTAAACTTTTGTCAATTTATATTGACGGTTTTGAAATGGTTTCTCGATTGCCATCATGGAGTAATCCAGAATTTTATTCTTTCTTTGAATTAAGGAATTTTGCAGATTATCCTAAGGATGGTTTTATTCCTAAAGATGAATATTTCTTATTAGGAGATAATCGCTATAATTCATTAGATTGCAGATTTGGAAACGAATCTAAAGTTTTTTCTTTAGATTCTGAAGATGATGGTCTTTTTGCAAAAAAAATTAATTTATCTTGGAATGCACACACAATAAATGAAGATTTTATTTTAGGAAAAGCCAGAGTAACTTATTTTCCTTTTAATAGAATGAGGATTATAAAATAATGAGTACCTATCACTATAAGAAGAAAATTGAGAAAGGAAAAATATTTAAAGATGTTATATTGATTTATAGTATAACAGTTTTATTTGTTTTGTTATTTAATTCGATTTTGCTTCAAGCTTTTAAAATACCTACAGATTCAATGACACCTACTTTGAAAGAAGGAGGAAGAATTCTAGTTGATAAATTTTCAGTCGGTCCTAAATATCCATTGACAGATAAACGTATTTTCGATGCAACCGAATCACAAGTTCAACGAGGGGATATTATCGCATTTTATTCAAATGAGTATTATAATAAAGGGGCATTTTATCGTTCTATTACGACATTCCTTTATACTGTTAGTTTTACTCTAATAGATATTCCGGCATTAGCTAAACATTATGATTCTTCGGTTTATGTAAAAAGGGTAGTCGGACTTCCCGGAGATAAGATAAAATTTCGTTTAATTAATGATGAAGTTATTTTAACTATTAATGGAATTCCTGAAAAAGAGATTATTCCAAAAGAATATCGAATAATATCTGAAAATAGAACCAATTCTAAATTGCTAACAACAATGATTATTCAAAATGAATATGTATTAAAAGATAATGAATATTATGTTTTAGGTGATAACAGAATTTCATCTTCTGATTCCAGAATATGGGGTGGAGTAAAAAAAGAGCAGATTTTAGGTAAAGTAATATTTAAATATTGGCCGTTAGATGTTTTTGGAGTTGCAAGATAAAATCAGAAATTAAGCATCTATATATTCATATTCCTTTTTGTTATTCTAAATGTCATTATTGTGCATTTTATTCACAATTAGATTTCTCTGATAAATTGCAGGATGAATATTTTCATGCGTTAAAGCGAGAGTTACTTTTTTATATAAATCAATATAACATAATACCGGAAACTGTTTATATTGGTGGAGGAAATCCGGGATGTGTTCCGTCATTATTGAATAATATTCTTTTATTTTTAAATGAAAACTTTGATTTACGAAAAATAAAAGAATTTACTGTAGAATGCAATCCTGTAAATATAACTCAGGACCTAGTATCAATTTTTAAAAATAATTTTGTTTCACGAGTTTCTTTAGGTGTAC
>JAXJQT010000117.1:0-1276 GCA_036311025.1 Spirochaetota bacterium | reverse complement strand
GTCTTTCTTTTATAAGTGAGCAAACAATCAACAGGATAAGGTTTTATGTTTTTAATTACTTGTTTGGGGAATCCCGGTAAGGAATACCAGTTTAATCGTCACAATGCCGGTTTTTTATTTGCTGATTTTTTGGCAAAAAATAACGGTTTTGATGACTTTAAGAAAAAAAATAATTACTGTTTTTCAACAGGAAACTTATTCGGCGAAAGTGTGGTTATTTTGAAACCGCAGACGTTTATGAATTTAAGCGGATTGGCTGTTACTTCTGCAATGGCATTTTTTAAAATTCCCAGAGAAAAAACACTTGTTGTTTATGATGACATTTCTTTGCCGTTCGGTGCGATTCGCATTCGACAGCGTGGCAGTGCCGGCGGACATAACGGATTGAAAAATATTGAAAAAGAACTCGGGACATCAGATTATCAAAGGGTCAAAATCGGTGTAGGAGCTCCGGAAGTTCACGGTACACTTGTTAATTTTGTATTGGGAAACTTTTCAGAAGAACAACTTAAAACTTTTAATGATGAAACTTTTGTGCAGATAGAAAAGTCGCTTGAGTGGATTCTTCGCGGCAATACGGCACAGGCAATGAGTCTTTTTAATGGAAAAAATCAGTCAAAAGATTAACAATTTTATTAATTCGCTGGATTCACAAAAGTTAAATAACGGCATTCTTGTAGCCTGTTCCGGCGGACGTGACAGCATGGTGCTTCTTGATATTTTAGTGAAAACTTTGCCGGGGAATCGTATCGGTGTGCTTTATGTCAATCACAATTTGCGAGGCGACGATTCGACAGCGGAAGAAGCTTTTGTAAAAAAGATAATTACGGAAAAATACAAACTACCGCTTTTTTCTTGCAATGTAGATGTTAAAGAATGGGAAAACTGCGGAAGTATAGAAAATAAAGCCCGTGAGATTCGATATAATTTTTTTTGTGATATTTTGAAACGTGAGAATTACGGTTTTATAGCTACCGCACATCATCAGAATGATAAAATAGAAACTTTTTTTCTGAACCTTTTACGCGGCGGCGGTTTGGAATCGCTGACTTCCATTCCGGCTGTGAATCACGACATTATAAGACCTTTGCTGACTGTAACACGTACGCAAATCAATAATTATATTGAAAAAAATGCTGTCGAATATGTTGAAGATAAAACTAACAGTCAACCGCTTTATAAGCGAAACAGGATTCGCAATGAAGTTCTTCCGATATTAAAAACTTTATACAAAATGCCGTCTGCAAATGCATCGATGTTTCATGCTGAGGTGTAT
>JAXJQT010000116.1:0-5785 GCA_036311025.1 Spirochaetota bacterium | reverse complement strand
GCGGTAAACCTTTGCGAAACGGGTCGAACGTACAAAAGAAAATAATATTCGATTCTTTAAGGTCTGTAAAATCAGCTCCTTTATCCAATAATTCAGCATCAATCATCGACTGATAATATCGCATTCGGCAATCGAGATTTTTATTGTCGGTCGTCTGCATTTCCAAATCAAAAACTCTGTCACTGTCGGCAACATACACATCCAGCCGAATAGCTCGTTTATCGATTTCAAGCTTTAATTCCTTCTCAAGGGACTTGTATTTTAATTTGCCGACCTTGATATTCAAAAGCGTTTCGATAAACTCCCGGCAAATCTCCTCATTCTGCAACACCTTGCAAAATGCGAAATTGTTCGTAAAACTGATATTTTCGTATTTTTCTGAAAACTCCATTTTTTCTTCCTGTTAAATATAGATTAGGAAACTTCTGTTGTTCCAAGACAGCTTTGCTGTCTGCAAAAAAACAATATTTCCATTATATATAAACAAGTTTTTTTCTTTTTTATTGCACGTTTCGGAAAAAAAGTTGCAATTTATTTCTGAATCGCCATTTAAACGGCATTTGAGACCGTGCAGTTCGACTGTGCTCACTGACCAGAAAACGGGAAATTGAATGCAAAAAAAGAGACATGATACTTTTCAATCGAAAGTTTTTTCCGTTCCTTTTTTATAGTTTTAAAGTTTTTCGATAGAAGTCACGCTATTCGGGATAGATTTTTCAGTACATCACAGATGTCTGTTGCAGTTGCATTAATCACGTGGTCAGATGTTGAGTCATTTTTCATAATTTTGTCTCCCTTTATTTCAATTTGCAATGTGAAATTATCAATTGAATTACCACGCTGTTTTCCCGGTAGTAATCAAGCTGTCAATATCCAAAAATGCATTCTCAATAGCTTCAGTATGATACATTTCGTACATGCTATAAACGAAATCTGTTAATTTTTTATCATCAAGTAATTTCAATGCATCGTATGCTGATATGCCTTTATAATTTGCATAACTTTCAATAAGATAAGTAAAAAAAATAAATTCTTTATTCAATCTCATCCCCTCTTAGATACAAAGAATTTCTTGGGTCGCCCGTAATAACTTCATTTTCCCACATATCAAATATTGCAATAGGACTAAAATGCCACATTTTCAATTCATTATCTTCTAACATTCGATGGATTTCAGAATCCAAAAACAGACGAAATCCATCCATTTCGGACACACCACGACTGTCAGCAATCAATCTTGATACTTCAACATCAAAATTCTGTAAAATGGAAGCCCTTGTTCTGTTACTCACAATATATTCCTCCAACTTTTAAGAATTCTAACCCTTTTACAGTCAAGAAAGCATATTGATCTGTCAATTTTTGAGGCAGTAATAAAATTAGTGCCGTCTCTTCACTTATGTTGCCGGACATATAATCTGAAATTACAGGAATAGTGTTATCATTAGCTACCGGACCTATTACAACATCATATTTTTTTCCCTCATAAATTCCTTTCCGATTTTCAACAACAAAATTTAACCATTCTTTTCCTGCAGATGTAAAACGCAAAATATTTATTTTCTTTTCTGCAAGTTGTTCATCAAACTCGTAAATTGTTACCGTCGGATTTCCGGTCTTTCTTCGAATACTCTGTAAATAAGCCCATCTTTTTGCCTGTTCTAAGTTGGATGTTGTATAAAAACCTGCACCAAAATCCAATGTACGATTGGATACTATAATTTTAGGTTCATGTACTTCGATATTACTTCCGTGATATAATTTCATATAATCTTTCCTAACTGCTAATTTTCAAAAATTCAGCCAGCTCTTTAAAATCGTTGACGATTTTTCCGGTGTATTCGACATTTCTTGAGTTAAATAAGATAGTGTCCATTCCGAGAGATTGTGCCGCTTCTAAGTTGAAGCGTCTGTCGTCGATGTAAGTGCATTCGTCCGGTCGGGAGTTTAGTTGGTCGATTGTAAGTTTAAAAATTCGCTCGTCCGGTTTTCTCATTTTTACGTCGCCGCTGATTGTTATCACATCGAAATATTTGTTTAGGTCGTATTTCTTGCGTAAATATTTGCTCCATTCGCTTGAGTCGTTCGAGATTAATGCAAGTTTGCAATGTTTTTTCACGGCTTTTGCAAAATCATAAAATCCTTCGTTGATTTCTACGGTATCAAGATATGATTTTTCAATTTTAGCTAAATCTCCGCTGAAACCGATTTCTTTGAAAATTTCAAGCGACGTGATTTTGCCGACATCGGCTTTGTCCCAGATAGGATAAATTTCTTCTACGGGATGATTCGGGAAAAAGCTGTTTACAAAATCATAAAAACCGTCGCCGGTATCTTTCATAATTACACCGTACATATCAAGAATTATTGTTCGCATTTTTTTCTCCGAAGTTTATAAGTCAAATTTTAATATTATAGGGTAGTGGTCGCTTACGTCTGTGACCATTTTGTCGTGTATTGCCTGTAGTTTTGCTCGTTTCATTGCTTTGTCGAGTTTTTGATTTACTATTATATAGTCTAAATCTTGTTTTTCCTTTTTATAAATATAGGTATAAAACTCGTCTTGTTTTTCTCTGTAATTCAAGATTTTTAATCCTGCTTTTTCCAATATTTGCAAAGGAGAACTGTATCGTGTTGCGTTTAAGTCGCCGGTAAGAATAAGAAAAGGTTCAGTTTTTTCTGCTGTGTAAATATTGTCGATGACGTTAAGTATTCCTTTTACTTGTGCATCTCGTTTCATTTCCGATTTTCCGTCATCACGAAAGCTTGATTTTAAATGTGTCGTTACAATACAGAAGTTTTTGCCCTCATCGGTTGTAAATTGTCCGGTGACACAATCTCGACTGAATTTATATCTGGGATTGCCCGGGTACGGAGTAGGCATGTCTTTATTTGATTTGTAAATCATTTCATATATTGACATTACGGCGACATCTATTCCTCGCGGGTCGTTGCCTTCTATAAGGTAAAAATATTCGTAACCGCAACGAGTCGCCAAATCTTGCAGTACGTTGATATTTTCTACTTCACAAAGTGTCACAATGTCGGGTGAGTATTTTTTGATTATTCCGGCTGTCAGGCTCATTTTGTCATTGTAATCTTCTGCAGACATAACTTTGTCGTTTTTTTTAGGTTCTTCGACTGTGTCAAATGCGTTGGCAATATTCCAATGCATTAAAGACATTGATTCGCAATAAATTGAAATTGTACATATAAAGGTAAAAATTAATAATAATGTGACTTGTTTCAGTTTCATTTAAATTCTCCGTGTTCCGAAAGGTAATTTTTTGCAAGTAATATAGAAAGAAGTGCGACGGAATTTTGAATCAGCTCGTTTCCGCAGTCCGGCGTTTTAAAAATCTCGTCCAACGGAATTAATTCCGTTTCGATTTCTTCGGTTTCGTCAAAATTTGTTTGTGTTATTTTTTCGCAGTCTGTCGCCAAAAAGAAGTGACAAACATTATCTTGGATTGCCGGATTTACATTTATTGATTTCAACAGAATGATGTTTTTCGATGCATAGCCGGTTTCTTCGGCAAGTTCTCGCATTACGGCGTCTTTCGGGTCTTCGTTGTCTTCTATCATTCCGGCAGGAACTTCCAGTGTGACCAGATTTTTTCCCAGTCTGTGCTGGCGTACCATTACGACTGTTTTATCTTTTGTTACGGCAAAAACATTTACCCAATCGCTCATTTTTAATGTGTAAAATGTATGGGAAATATTTTTGGATTCCAGAGTGCATTCTTTTGCATTTACGGTTGTTATGTGGCATGAAAATACGTCTTTTTCGCTATGCACAGACCAGATTTTTTTGTTGTCCATATTTTTTATCCTCGCTTTATTTTTCATACAAAATTAATAAATGTATACAATAGTTTAGTTCAAAAATCCAATATTTGATATTTTGCTGTAAAATAGAGGAAAAAATAGCGAATTAAAATCCGGTTATTGATAATTTTTTAACTTTACGTTGTCGATAAGACTTCAATCTATGAATATATAGGCAGGAAATAAAAATGAACAGAGATGATTTTTATGACAAACTCAAGAAAATTCCTAAGGCAGAGCTTCATCTTCATGCAGAAGGGATGGTCAGTCATGAGACTGTTCTTTCACTTTATGAAAGGGCTTATCCTGAAAAAAAATATACGCGAGAGGATATTGAGCAGTTATTTAAATTTAATGACTTCTCAGATTTTATTTCCGCTTTTATAGCAATTCAACAGATATTTACTATTGATGATTTTCCGCTTTTGTTAAAAGATATGGAAAAGTATTTTTTACGAAACGGCATTGTTTATGCAGAAGTTTTTATTGCTCCTACATCTTTTATCCGTGCCGGAATGGATTTTTTTAAGATAATGGATACAATGGTCGGCGGAAGTCGTGAAATGAAGAAAAATCACGGAATTGAGATTCGATATTTGATAGATGTTTCCAGAGGTTTCGGTCTGGAGAATGCCTTGAAGAATCTTGATTTGACAATAGAATTGAATAAAAAATATCCGGAAGTTATCGGTGTCGGATTAGGCGGCGACGAAAACAAAGGGCCGGCTCGTGAATTTGCAGAGGCATTTGAAAAGGCTGAAGAAGCCGGTTTGAAATTGGTGGCTCATGCCGGAGAAGTTGTGGGAGCAGAATCGATTGAAGATGCCGTTACGTTACTCCATGCGTCAAGAATCGGACATGGAATTTCGAGTGTTTTCAGTGAGAGTGTACAAAGACTTCTTTCTGAAAAAGGCGTAGCTTTGGAGTGTTGTCCTACAAGCAATGTATTTACAAAATTTTATGTCAAGAAAATAGAAGACCATCCTATAAAGCCGTTGTATAAAAACGGTGTACCGATAACTTTAAATTCTGATGACCCGACTTTTTTTAATGTAGAACTGTTGGATGAGTTTTACAATCTATACAAGTATTTAGATTTTTCACTTGAAGATATAAAGAAGCTGATTTGTAATAGTTTTGAATACAGTTTTTTGTCATCAGAACAGAAAAAAGAATATTTAAATGCAGTTTCTACGCAATGGCAGGTTTTATTTTCGTGAAAGCAGGAAATGAAACTTGCTTTTTTTAAACTAATCTATTATTATGCAGTGTTTTTTTCACAAAACCGGTGCCGGAAACGGTGTCTATTGACAGGAGTTTCTTTTGCCGACAAAAACTTTCGTGTCGTTAAATAAAAAAAAGCAGGATTTGATTTTTCAAGTTGCATTGGAAGAGTTTGCCGCTTGCGGTTATACTCAAGCCTCAACGAATACGATTTGTAAAAAGGCTGGGATTTCAAAAGGTTCAATGTTTCAATATTTTCCTAATAAGGAAGATCTTTTTGTGTTTGTTATAAGGCGAGCATTAAAAGAGATTACTTATATGTATAAAGTAGAAAACATTACGTACAATGATTCTATGGAATTGAAGGAAATATTTATCAGTGCCTGTTCCCAGATGATTCGGTTCTATGAGAAATTGCCGAACCATTACCGTCTTTATCTGAGGGTAAATTATGAGGTTGACTATCCGGATTGGCGAACAATTCGGCGTTATGTAAATAGGCATGTAACTGCTGTGACAACTAAATTTGTAGAGATTGGCAGAAAAAAGTCAATTATCAGAGATGATGTTCGTACTGATTTAGCACAGTTTGTTATTAATAATATGCTTTTTCGTTTGGTTGAACTCTTTTTTATTCCAGGTTTGGATTCTTCCCTGAATATAGGGCAGGATTTAGAATCTCGCAAAAGTCTGTTGGAAAGCGTGTATGTGATGCTTTTACAAGGGATGGGCG
>JAXJQT010000115.1:0-10325 GCA_036311025.1 Spirochaetota bacterium | reverse complement strand
GAACTATTGCGTAAATTTAACTAAGGATTCAAAATGAAAGGTATAATTCTCGCCGGAGGATCCGGAACTCGTCTTTATCCGTTGACTAAATCTGTGTCAAAACAAATCTTGCCTTTGTACGACAAACCGATGATTTATTATCCGTTGTCTGTTTTAATGTTGGCAAATATTCGTGAGGTCTTGATAATTTCGACACCTCGTGATGTCGTTTTGTTTCGTGATTTATTTGGTGACGGAAAATTGCTCGGAATGAAAATTGAGTATGCCGTACAAGAGACTCCGGCCGGACTGGCACAAGCGTTTATTATCGGGGAAAAGTTTATCGCCGGTGATGATGTGGCGTTGATATTGGGAGATAATGTTTTTTACGGAAACAGCCTTACCGGATTTCTAAATACTGCCAGAGAGAAATTGACGGTGAATCGCGGAGCATTGATATTGGGATATTATATGAAGTCTCCCTTTGCTTACGGTGTGGTAGAATTTGATAAGGATAAAAAAGTTATAAGCATTGAGGAAAAACCTTTAGCTCCGAAATCAAATTATGCTGTTCCGGGATTGTATTTTTATGATAATCAAGTAGTCGATATTGCAAAGAACATAAAGCCGTCGGCCAGAGGTGAACTTGAGATTACCGATGTGAGCAATTTTTATTTAGCAAAAAATCAGCTGAATGTAGAAGTGATGGGACGTGGGATGGCATGGTTTGATACAGGAACACCGGACAGCTTGTTGGAAGCTGCCAATTTCGTAGCGACAATTCAAAGACGCCAAGAATTGTACGTTTCGTGTATCGAAGAAATTGCGTTTAGGAATAAATGGATAAATGAAATGCAACTTTTAGAAATTGCTCAAGAATACAAAACTGAATACGGAAAATATTTGCAAAGTGTTGCGGAAGGGAAAATCTAATGAAACGAAAACTTACTAATATTCTTGTGACCGGCGGAGCGGGTTTTATCGGCAGCAATTTTATCAGTACAATGTTAAAAAAAACGCCGGAGTTTACCGGGCGAATAATCAACCTTGATGCGTTGACTTATGCCGGGAATATAAAAAATCTTGAAGATATAGAAGCTGAATTCGGAAAATATACAGTCGATGAAAAAGAGCGACGTTATTTTTTTGAATACGCAGATATTTGTGACCGGGAAAAAGTAGAAGCTGTTTTTCGTAAATATGACATTGATACAGTTGTTCATTTTGCGGCAGAAAGTCACGTAGACCGCAGTATTTTGCAACCGCAAGCCTTTTTGCAAACAAATGTTATGGGAACTTTTACGCTGTTGGATGCAGCAAAAAAATATTGGAACGGTCGCGAAGATGTTTTGTTTCATCATATCAGCACGGATGAGGTTTACGGCTCACTCGGGGAAACCGGTTTTTTTACGGAGACTACGCCGTATGACCCTCGCAGTCCGTATTCGGCAAGTAAAGCTTCATCTGACCATTTGGTAATGGCGTATTGTCATACCTACGGATTGCCGGTGACATTATCAAACTGTTCCAACAATTACGGTGCATTTCAATTCCCCGAAAAATTGATTCCGTTGATGATTCTTAATATGCTCGACGGGAAAGAATTGCCGGTTTACGGTGACGGTAAAAATATTCGTGATTGGCTTTTTGTAGAAGATCACAATATTGCGGTCTGGAATATTATCAATAACGGGCGTATCGGAGAAAAGTACAATATCGGCGGTGAAAATGAATGGGAAAATATTACATTGCTCAATCGTTTGATTGATATTGTTGCACAACAAACCGGTCAGAATGCCGACAAACTTCGCTCGTTGATTGTCTATGTAAAAGACCGCCCGGGGCATGACAGACGTTATGCGATTGACTGCACAAAGATAAAAAATGAACTTGGCTGGAAACAAAGCGTAACATTCGAAGAAGGATTGGCAAAAACTGTCAGTTGGTATATCGAAAACAGAGCGTGGACACAGCAGTTGCGTCAGAGAAACATTTAGTCCGACTAAAAATACATATTGTTAAGTATGATTTTGTACTGTCATTGTAAAAAAATGCTTCTGATATTATAAAAAATATTTCTTTTTAGAAACACTTGAAATGTAAGGCATGATGTTTGCTTTATTCCTATTTATAAAATTATAAAAAAATAGGACAAGGGGATACAATGATTAGAAGTAACAAGAAAAATAATCCAATCATCAGAATAATTGAAATTCTGTGTTTGGCGTTAGTGTTTTCATGTACTAATGTTTATAGAACAGACATTATCACACATGAAAAAAAGACATTGGCAGAGCCTACATTTAACTATGTAACAGGCGATAAAGTCGAATACGGAACAGCAATAACGTTCCAATATTCTCCGAACGATGCACTTTTGTTTTATACAACAGACGGAACGGAGCCGACTGAAGAAGATGAATGTTATAATCCTAGTGGGAATGGGATTATATTGACGGAAGCTGTGACTACGATTACGGCAAAATTGTTTCATTCAAATTATCATCCGTCAAAGGCATTAGGACATACTTATTATGTTTCTATTGCAGAACCGGTTATTTCTGCACCGGACGGAAAAACAACTATTACAACGTTAGAAGAAATATCTATTACTCATGATAAGAAAAATATAGATATTTACTATACGACAGACGGTACAGAACCGACTGAAGATATGGATGAGTATGAAAAGCCGTTTACTATCGACAGAGCCGGTGTTGTGGTTGTAAAAGTACTTGCGGTTGTCGGCGGGATAAAGTCAACGGCTGAAAAAGTATTTACGGTAATTGACCCTGCAGATGCATATCTTGATACTTTGTCTGTAAAAGATAAAAACGGTAACGAATTGCTTACTAACTTTGCAAAAACACAAATGGACTATACTTTCGGTGTAAAAAATGAAGTGAGTGAAGTAAACATCACTGCGACAAGTGCTGATTGTGATGTTGTTATTGATGCTGTTAATCCGGTGGCACTTGAGCCCAAAGTTCAGAAAACTATAAAAATTACCGTAACATCAAAAACAGATTCAACTAAAAAGAAAGAATATACATTAAATATTACAAGAGCTGATCCAGATCCATCTAAAGATGCCAGACTCAGTACTTTAAAATTGCAGTCAGATAAGGGGGAAATTGTTTTGACTCCTGAATTTAATATGGATATTACTGAGTACGAAGCTACAGTAGAGCGAGAAATTAATTCTGTAAAAGTATATTTTACAACTAATGATATTAATGCATGGACTGAAAAAACAAGCGGAGTATCTGAAGTTTTATCCGATAATGAAACTACTTTGAAAGTAAATGTTATAGCTGAAGATACAGAAACTAAGAAAACGTATACAATCAAAGTGAAAAAGATTTCAGTTCCTCCTGTTCCGGAACCGATTTTGAAAAGCTTATTGGTAGACGGTGAAGCAATAGATTTAAAAATGCCTCAACCTTTTGTTAAGGAATGTTCAAAAAATACAGCTATGGTTGTAGCTACTCCGGCAGTTCAAGGTTCTATAGTGAAAATTAACGGAAAAGGAACCAGTCTTGAAGTGGCAGTTCCGAATACTGTAGAAATCGAAGTAACAGCTCAAGACGGAGTGACTAAGAAAATTTATACATTGAAGTTGGAAAAGGCAGCACCGCCGCCGCCAATACCGGAGCTTGTATCATTGACTGTAAACGGGGAAACTGTAGGTATTGCATCTTCAATGCTTTTCAGAACTACTAAAAGTGCAACAGCCGAAATTGTAGCTACTGTAAAAGCTACAGTTAGTTTTACTATCAACGGTACTGCAGCTACAGAAAAGACTCCGGTAAGTGTCATTATTTCTGATGACCCGGAAAAATCTGGTAATAAAGATGTTGAAATAATATTGAAAGGCGAAGATAACAGTGAAGCAAAATATAAATTGTCTTTAATATACGATTATATACGGCCTATTACAGATAAAATTATTATCCATGCAGAAAGTAAATATAAATATATTCACTATTGGGGAGCTGCAAAAGGGACTAAAAAATTAGAGTCAGAAAATTCTTCATGGAATATAATAACACTTGACGGTATTACAAGTACAGAATTGTTACTTTCTTCAAGTGATATAACTAAAGATGATTGGAGTGGTAAAACCGGAGATATGAAAATAGAATCTGCCGGAGAATATTGGTACAAAGGCGGAAAGTGGTATGAGTACAATCCTGAAGATACAGAAGCTCCTGTGCTTACTGCATTTACAAGTGATCAAACAGGAACTGCTACCGGTGATGTAATATTTACTATAGCAGCTACAGACAACTTAAACTTAGCAAAGATTGTATTAACGCTTGATGGAAGTACACAACTTCAACCTGTCATCAATGTAACCGGATTGGCTTATAACGGAACATATAGATGGAACAGTGCAGCTGTAGCAAACGGAGCTCATACAATTGTAGCTGTAGCAGAAGATGCCGGCGGCAATGTTTCTAATGAAATGACTATTAATATCACTACAAATAATCAAAATCCGGTACCGGTGGCAGCAATCACGGGTGCAAGTCGTGTAAAATTGGGAAGTACTGTAACTTATGGTTCAGGTCGTTCTTCAGACCTTAACGGAACTATTGAAGGTTGGAAGTGGCGTGTAAGCGGTGCTAGAATATTAGGTAATGACAATGAAGCAAATTGTACTATAGCATTTCCTAGCGAAGAAGAAACTGTAACAATATATTTAACAGTAATTGATAATGACGGAGACAGCTCTGTTGAAGTTTCACAAGAGGTGACTGTTGCTCAACAAGTTTCTAATGACTTCCGTGAAGAAACAATTTACTTCTTGATGACGACTCGTTTCTATGACGGAGATTCAAGCAATAACCGTTATTGTTGGGATGATGAAGCATGTTTTAAATCTGAAACCTTAAAAGACCCGGGCTGGCGTGGAGACTTTAAAGGGCTTATCGAAAAACTAGACTATATCAAAGCATTGGGATTTAGTGCTATTTGGATTACTCCGGTAGTAGAAAATGCTTCCGGTCTTGATTATCACGGATATCATGCATTTGACTTTAGCCGCGTAGATCCACGTTATGAATCTGCAGGTGCTACTTATCAAGATTTGATAGATGCTTGTCATGCTAAAGGTATCAAAGTTATTCAGGATATTGTATTGAATCATACAGGTAACTTTGGAGAAAGAAATATTCTTCCTATTATGAAAAAAGATTATGCAGCAGATGATGGTAGTCACAGTGTTCCTGCAGTACCAGATCACGATGCAAAAGATATCTACGGAAATCGAGCTTATGACAAATTGAATGCTGGTGCAAAACTTCAGGGATTTAATTCATATGAAGAAATACCTTCATCCAAAGGAGATGCTCAGTATCAAGCCCGACTAATGACAATGAAAAATGATAAAATTGATACGGATGATCAAGGTAAACTATATCATCATTATGGAATATTCCAGTGGGAATCATATTATGTTCAAGAAGGTCAGATGGCAGGAGACTGTGTTGACTTAAATACAGAAAATCCGGCTGTCGCTGAATATATAAGAAATTGTTATATTAACTATATTAATATGGGAGTTGACGGATTCCGTATTGATACAATGAAACATATCAGTCGACTTACAATGAATCGTGAATTTATACCTCAATTCAAAGAAGCCGGCGGAGATGATTTCTTTATGTTCGGAGAAGGTTGTGTTCTTAGAAATGAAGTATGGAATGCTAATATGCCGGGAATTTCTGTTCCGTTCTATACATGGAATGCTAATTCAGGTAAAGCAGATGCTTCATACTCATGGGGAAAAAATGCAACAGATGCAGCTGATAACTTAGCAATGGCAAAAACTCATTTTGATGATAATACAATAGGAGTTCAGTTGACTTCTAATAATGCATTCTTAAACGGAAATGAGTATAGAACTCCTGATTATAGTAAAGCTTCAGGATTGCACATGATTGACTTCTATATGCATCACAAATTTGGAGATGCAGGAAGTGCTTTTAGTGTTGCAGACGAAGAAGATAGATACTTTAATGATGCAACTTACAATGTTACTTATGTAGACAGTCATGACTATGGTCCAAATGAAGGTGGATATTTGTATACTCGTTATAGTGGCGGTACTCAGGCATGGGCTGGAAACTTTAACTTGATGTTTACATTCCGTGGTATTCCTTGTGTTTATTATGGTTCAGAAGTTGAATTCCAGAAAAAGAAACAGATTGAACCTTATACAAATGGTAATAAGGTTGCTTATGCAGAGTCTGGACGTGCTTATTTTGGAGATCACTTGGAAGGAACTGTAACTGCTACAGATTTTGGGGAATATACTGCGAGTGGTACTGTTGCAGATACTTTGAATTATGAATTGGCACAGCATGTTATTCGTTTGAATCAAATTCGTCGTGCTGTTCCTGCATTACAAAAAGGTCAGTACTCTAAAGACGGATGTAATGGTAGAATCGCTTTCAAACGTAGATTTGTTGATAAAGAAAAGGGAATTGATAGCTTTGTTCTTGTTGCAATCAACGGTTCGGCTACATTCAGCGGTGTACCAAACGGAACTTACGTAGATTTGGTTACAGGTGATACAAAATCTGGAAGCACAATTACTACAGGTTCTATAGGCGACGGTAATATGCGTGTTTATGTATTACAAAACGAAACTGCTAAAGCTTACGGTGCTACCGGTAAAGTTGGTAAAGACGGTGCATTCTTGAAATAAAACTATAGCAATATAAAAACAATGAACCGGCGAGTATTAATGCTCGTCGGTTTTTTTATGCTTTGTTGGCTTTAGGAGAATGAATAAAACATAAAAAAATAAGGAAGTATCCGTTTGTTGCTTTTTTATAATTATAAAAACAATGCAAACAGATACTTCCTCATTACCGGAGAGTGGAAAGATATTTAATTATTTTTCCGTGATAGTTTCCGTGATTTTATGACCGAAATGGCGACCTCCCTCGTCTTCAAATGTTACGATTTTGTCACCCGGTTGCAATGCTACTACAGATTTTGAATTGCCGTCCGGAGTCACTATGCGAATAGTTTCCGCATTTTGCAAGACTACGCTGAATTCTTTTGTCGAACCTTTTACTACGATACGCAACATCGGACGGATTTCTTGCTTTATTCTGCCGATTGCCGATGTAAAACATTCTCCTTTACTGTTTACGATAAGCACTTCATCACCGCTACGCAAATCGGCAAGATATTTTGTACGATTGTTCGGCGTCATTACATAACAATGCAACGCTCCGGCATTTACTCTGAACGGACGAGAAGCAACGTAAGGATTTTCCATTGATTCAGAATTTACCAAAACCATTCCGTTGGAGTAGTCACCAACAAGCATTCCTTCGCCGTTTTTCATATTCGAAATAGTATCAATACAAACTCTGTCTCCCAAATTAATTTTTTCAACAGAAACAATTTCTCCGGTTGTCAAATTAATAGAAGTTTTAGCTTTCTTTATTTCCTTTAAAATTGCAATTTTCTCATCTGCGTTGCAACCGCAAACATAAACACCGGTAACACCTTTTTCCAAAATACCTATAGCTTCGATTGCGTTTGTCACATTTGACACGCAAGCAAAAATATTTTCACGTACGGCAATTAGATTTTCATACGGGATAATTGTCCATCCGGCCGGGTCGTTTGTTCGGATAATCAACTCAATATTTGCCGATGTTTTAGCGGCTGCAGTTTCAGCCTCTTTACTGTCCAGATTAAAGAATTGAATATTCTCCGGCAGATTGTCTATTCTGTAGACATCAACTTTTGCCAACTGTAGGATTTTGTCTTCAATATCCTGACTGTCCGTGAAAAAAGCATCGACACCGTTTTCAAGAGCGTCGGTTACAAGTGATTTTTCCCATTCTAAAATTTCGATATACACACGTTTCATTATATTTCTCCCAACATAATCATAGCATCATCTACGGATGCACCATCGTGAACAATTTTAGAAACAGCTTTTAACAGTAACGACGGATTTTTGTGCTGGAAAACATTTCGTCCCATTGAAACTCCTTTTCCGCCTGCGTCAATAGCCATCTTTACATTGTTCAATACATCACGTGTATTTTTAGCCTTTTCTCCGCCGGCAATCAATACCGGAATTGAAGAACCTTCTACTACTCGTGCGAATGATTCTACACTTCCGGTAAATGAAACTTTTACCATATCTGCACCCATTTCACTGGCAACACGTGCAGCTATTTTAACATATTGTTCGTCACATTCTGCCAATACTTTGTCACCTCTTGTGTACATCATTACCAACAAAGGCATTCCCCATTCTTGGCATTTTTTACTTACAATCCCGAAATCTCTTAACATATCGGCTTCACGGTCGGCTCCTAAGTTTACGTGCAATGAAACTCCGTCAGCTCCGAGCTTGATAGCTTCTTCTACGGTACAAACCAAAACTTTGTAGTTTGCATCAGGAGACAGCAATGTCGAAGCACTTAAATGAACAATCAAGCCCATGTCATTACCGCATTTTCGGTGAGTCAAATCAATGTTTCCTTTGTGCAAAACTACTGCATTAGCTCCGCCTTCACCGGCTTGAAATACAGCTTCTCTCGGATTAATGAGTCCTTCAATCGGGCCCATAGTGAAACCGTGATCCATCGGTACGATAACAGTTTTTCCTGTAGTTCGGTTCATCAATCTTTCCATTCTAATGTCTTTTCCAATCATTTTTGTACTCCTGTAAAATTATATTTTTTATACACCTTGTAGGTGCAAATTGTTTCCTGTGTTTAAATAAAAAAAAGCAGGCTCTAAAAAGCCTGCTTTCATTTACTCTTTAAAAAAAAATAAAAGAGGCTTCCGTTTCATTCCCTGATTTATTGGGCGCGAAACAGAAGCCTCACGTTTTACCGCTTCTAAATACTATCTGTTCCGTGCCGAACTAAAATAAAAAAAGAAGCAATAAAAAAAATATGTAAAAGTGTTATTCACTAAGTTCATCAAATAAATCCTTTCAATTGCGTTTGGCAATTTGTGGCAGTCTTATAAACCAACATTTTTCATCTGTCAAGAACAAAAATTAGGGAAAATTACTTTTTCCCGTTGGTTGTGTCGCCGCTTTTTAGTACAGAAAGGAATGCTGCTTGCGGAATTTCAACGTTTCCTACCATCTTCATTCTTTTCTTTCCCTCTTTCTGTTTTTCCAAAAGCTTTCTCTTTCTGGAAATATCTCCACCGTAACATTTTGCAGTAACGTCTTTTCTGTACGCTCCGATTGTTTCGCGAGAGATAATTTTTCCGCCGATAGCTCCCTGTATTGCGATTTGGAACTGCTGTCTCGGGATTGTGTCTTTCAATTTTTCACAAGCAGATAATGCACGTTCACGAGCTTTGTCTCTGTGTACCAGCATAGAAAGTGCATCGACAGTTTCACCGTTTACAAGGATATCAAGTTTTACGACATTTGTTTCTTGCGGATGTGAAAATTCGTAATCAAAAGACGCATAACCTTTACTGTAAGATTTTAACTTGTCATAAAAGTCATAAACAATTTCAGCCAACGGCAATTCATACACAAGCTCAACACGCTTTTCGTCAATATAAGTCAGTCCCACTTGAGTTCCGCGTTTTTCAATACACAGATTTATCAACGCACCGACATAAGTGTCCGGCGTAATCATTGTCGCTTTTACAAAAGGCTCTCTGATTTTATCTATAGATGTAACATCCGGATAGTTTGCAGGATTATCAATAATTACCATTTCACCGTTAGTAAGGTAAACTTCATATTGTACAGACGGAGCGGTAAGAATAATCGAAACGCCGAATTCTCGTTCCAGACGTTCTTGGACTACTTCGATGTGCAACAGTCCCAAAAATCCGCATCGAAATCCGAATCCCAACGCTTGGGAAACATCTTTCGAATAAGTAAGAGCTGCGTCGTTTAATTTTAATTTTTCCAATGCTTCCGACAAGTTTTCGTAATCTTCCGTTGCAATCGGATAAATTGATGAGAAAACTACGGGTTTTGCTTTTTTAAAACCGGAAAGCGGTGCAGCTGCCGGCGACTCTTTAAGCGTAATTGTATCACCGACGTCGATATCGGAAATATTTTTTATGTTACCCAGCAAATATCCAACTTCGCCGGCTTGTAAGCATTTAGATTTTTCCAGCTTGAGTTTGAAATACCCGACTTCTTCTACCGTATAAACTTTGTTTGTATTCATAAAAAGAATATTGTCGCCGGGTTTTACGCTTCCTTCAAAAATTCTTGTATGAACTACAACACCGCGAAATTCATCATAGTGACTGTCAAAGATTAATCCTTGTAACGGCGATTTTTCATCACCTTTAGGAGGCGGAATTCTAGTTACGAT
>JAXJQT010000114.1:0-2401 GCA_036311025.1 Spirochaetota bacterium | reverse complement strand
TTGTATATATAGATACCAATGATATTTATATATATGTAAACGGAAAATGTGTAAACAGAGCAGTGAATACTAATCTTTTTTATAAGGAAGCAACTTACTTACATATAGGAGCCGGAGTACTTGTGAATTCTTATGTTCCTATGACATTGCATGATTTTAAATTAACGAATAAATTGTTGGAAAATAAAAAAGAAGTTGATGAAATGTTAGTTTCTTTGATGACTGATGAAGATGAGAAATTGAATACAATAGTGATGAAAGAAGATAAAAAAGATGATTTTTCATTTCAGGTAAAAAATAAAGAAAATTACATTCTTGCAGGTGCGATTGCTTCTTACGCTGTTTCGGCAATAGCTTTTACTTTTATTCCCGTAACATTTGGTATTTATGGATATAATGATTTTCTTTATAAAGAAAATGCTTCAAAATATCGTAAAGCTATTTATCAAGATGAGCTTGATTTATATTACAAGGAAATGGAGTGTAGTTCCAGAAATGCAAATGCTGCTTTAGTTTCCGGAATTACTCTTATTCCTGTATGTGTAGCAACATTAACTTCAGGTATTATTTTAACTGTAATCTATCAAAAATTGAAAATGGAGCATTTGCCTAAGGTTGCATTTGGTTTCGTTCCGAATCAAGGGTGTGCGATTCAATTTTCGGTGCCGCTTAAAGGTTAGATTATGAAAAGTAAAATCTTTTTTCTTGTTATTTCTTTATTTATGATTATTTCATGTGATTTGTATAAGAATTTACCGGAACGAAAAGTTCTTTTATTAACCAATGTTCCGGCTGTAACAGTAGATATTACTCCTGAAAATTATAAATACGGACAACGAATTTGTCTTTCTTGTGAAGATTCTGAAGCAGTGATTTTTTATACTATAGACGGTAGTATTCCTAATGAAAATAATTTTGTCGGTGCAGATAAAGGAAATATTTATATTTCTAATGTGAGTGATTTGATTATAAAAGCTGTTGCAAAGAAAAATGGATATTCCTCATCGATATTGGAGTTAAATTATATTTCGAATGCAGATTTGTATTTGGAAGATTCAGGAGAAGGATGGATTTTAAAATATAATGACGGAAGATTTTTAAAGTGTTCGGGTAGCTCACCTAAAATGACTTCGAGTAATAATGAAAGTTTTTCTGGATATTCTTTATATGAGGATACTTTTAATGTTAATGATTTGAAAAATGGCAAATGGTACGATGAAAATGAAGAGGCGTTTGTATTCAGAAATGGAAACGTTTTTAAATCATGTATTTTAATTAATAATAATACAATTGTTTATAAACAAGATATGATGTTAATTGAAAACGGAGTTGATGGATATAAAAATTATTATTCCGGTGATGCAATATATTATCCCGGTGTAATAGGGACTTCAGCTCAGGGACGTTTTATAGTTTTGTATGATAATAATATCTTTCAATATAATGCAGGAAAGATTGTTCAAGATAATTTCTTTTTAACAGATTCTAAAATTGTTTTAAAAAATGTTTCGACCGGAACAATTCCTGAAAGCGGAGTATTTAAGTTTGGGAATTATATTTATCAAAGATTAGATAAGGATAAATATGAATGGGTAACTAATGATTATTTGCGATTGAATGATATTGTAGGTGATTGGAAATATAGCAATTGGACTATGACTTTTAAAAGTAATGGTTATTATACTTTTAAGCAAGGTGGTGAGCCTGCAACAAGAAGGTATCATTTATATGGTAAATATTTGGTTCTTGACGGTATCGGCGGAAGTTATGTTTATAATAAGTCTAAGAAAACTATGACTTTTATTAATTCTGGTTCACAGTTAGTATACACAAAAAAATAATTATATTTTAGGGGGGGGGAAAATGGAGGAAAATGAAAAAAAAATTGATGAGAAAAAAACAAAAGTAAATAATTGGATTGAAAATATTTTAGTCTTTGCGGTTATTCCGCTTGTTTTATTTTTGTTATTTTTATGTCCCAGTATAAATCTAAAAAATAATAAAGGGAATTTATTGTTAGGACAATGGAAAAGAGGAAGTGAAAAATTAGAATTTTATGCAGACGGAACATATTTATTAAATAAGAAAAAAGGTAAAGTAGAAAGTAAAAGTAAAAATGAAATAAACCTTACGGCTCATGGATTATTTACATTAAAAGAAAAAGAAAATACTTTGGAGTTTACTGATAAATCAGGAAAAGTATTTAAGTGGGAGCGAACTAATTTTGAATATCCTGGAGTTTGGGTAGCTAAAAGTAGGTCTATATTAGCTTTTACAAAGAAAGATTATTTGTATTATAACAAAAAGGATAATCCAAACGGAAAATATTCAGTAAAAAACAGCATTGTGACATTGGATAAAGTCGGTGCACCGGGAAAATGGAGTGGGGCAGATTTATCTT
>JAXJQT010000113.1:0-1165 GCA_036311025.1 Spirochaetota bacterium | reverse complement strand
CTTTTATTCTCATATACAAAATGCGGAACATCAACACGAAGAGTAAAATATTCAGATTTTTCATAAGCCCCGTTTTCGTTTCCGCAGTTAATCTTACAATCAACACCGTCAATACTCTTTTTTATCGGTTGAGCTGATTTGTCATTAAAAATATCTTGCTCTTTTAATGATTCAGTTATTTTTTTCACCAACGAGTCAAAGATTTCTTTTTCTTGTTTGATTGTCAAAATATCACCTGTAAAAGATGCATCCTCGGTAATAAAATTTTTCACATCGGCATTTTCTTCCGCCACCATTCGGAATGAATATTTCCCGGAAGGAGTCGCTCCGTCATCGGCAAGATACTCCAACAATGTAAAAGAGAATTTCTTTTCTTCAAAATATATCAATCCGGATGCATCAATTGCCGGACAATATTTAGTCACTGTATCATATTGATATTGGTTAGCACCTAAATCTTTATTTATTCCTGTCATTAAATCAGAAAAAGATATCAAGAAATTTCCGTCAAGATCCGCAACCATGTATTTACCGTTTTTATAATCATTCACATCCATTACACTGTGGATTTTATCTTCATAATACTCACGAGCTTCTGACTTTTGTACATTTTCTGAAAGTACATAACGGTGTTCCGTACTCTCACACGAAAAAAACATCACACAGGGAATGCACAATAAAAAAAGTTTTTTAAACATCTTTACCAGCCTCCTCGTATTAGAAAGAATATCCGCCGGAAATAAATACTGTCACGGCAAAAGCTTCCAAATCTTGAATAGCAGTAGAACCGCCTATCATTTGAGCTTTACCCACACCGCCGGAAATTGTAGCTCCGAGATTTACCGACATTGACGCTGTAGCATATCCTATACTGAAACTTCCGCCGTACATATTCACATGGTCAAGCTGGTCAGTCTTTCCGCTTTCAAGTTCCGGAGTATTGGCATTATCCGTAAAGAAACCAAGTCTCAATGGGAAGTTTTGTGTAATGTACCATTCTATCCCTGTAGAAAGATTCCACGTAAACCAATTATGAAAATCCGCATATTCATTTTTTTCATCTTGAACAGCCACATAAAAACTTCCGTCAAGTGACACCACGAGCGACTTATTAATAAATCCGGCAATCCCGATTGTTTGCTTTACAAATGTAGAACGAAATAAT
>JAXJQT010000112.1:0-1363 GCA_036311025.1 Spirochaetota bacterium | reverse complement strand
TATTTAAAGTCCCGCCGAAAACAGATAAGTCGACTTGTCTTTCTACAGGCATACTCTCTCCGGTAAGCATAGACTCGTCTACACTGGCGTTTCCTTTTATCACAACGCCGTCCAACGGTATTTTTTCGCCCGGTTTTACAAGCAAAATATCACCGACTTTAATATTTTTTGTCGGAACATCGGTTATTTCGTCTTCATTACATAAATGGCAAATGTCCGGCGTCAAAGCCATAAGCTTTTTTATGGCATCTTTTGTCTTTTCTTTACTGCGAGATTCAAAATATTTTCCCAACATTACAAGTGTAATCACCACAGCCACAGATTCAAAATAAAGATTATGAACAGCATTGCTGTCGGTTCTTATCGCAAAAGTCATCGCCAAACTATACAAAAACGAAGCAGTCGCACCTATCGCCACAAGCGTATCCATATTGGGACTTCCTTTCAATAAAGTAGAAAAGCCGTTGGTAAAAAACTTACGCCCGATAATCATCACGGGAATACACAATACTATTTGCGTCAATGCAAAACTTAGAGGATTAGATTTCATATCGGCAAAAGAAAAAATCGGAAGTTGCGGAAAAAACATTTGCAACATAGAAACATAAAGTAATAACAGGCTAAAAAAACCGGCAAATATCAAAGCCGGGAACTTATAATTCTTCTCATTTTCCTCAAGCTTCTGCTTTTCAATATTAAAACCGGCTTTCTCTATTACTCGGACAAAATCATCAAAACCGACTTTGCCGTCGTCATAGGTCACATTCATTTTTTCGGTTATCAAATTTACTTCACAATTTTCCACTCCGTCGAGTCGCATAACAACACGTTGTACAGCTGCAGAACACGCCGCACAGTGCATTCCGGTTATAATATAAGTTTCATTTTTCATTTCAGCACCCTCTGTCAGTTAGCAAGAACTAACCTTTTTTTCAGAAATATTCAATGCAAATCTATTTTTTTCTTCTTTCAAATAACTCCGGTAAATTGCAGAATTGACAAAATATATATCTTTTTATATTCAAACAGAAAGGATGTATCGATGGATAACAACATTTCGGATATTACATTAATTTGCAATCGCAAGAAGATTTCTATTAAACTTTATTCAATTGCGCAAATCTGTGTTCACAACAAAAGCACGACAATCTATTTAAAAAACGGAACTCTTCTTTCCACATATACACCGATTTCAGCCATCGAAAAAATATTACCGAAAGAGCAATTCTTTAGAATAAGAAAAAACTGTATCGTACCGTTTCATGCCGTCGAAAAAATTAAAAGAAATAATTTTTATCTAAAAGACGGACAAATATTAAAAATCAGTCGCATTAAAAAACAAGAATTCGCATCTGCTTACGAC
>JAXJQT010000111.1:0-8992 GCA_036311025.1 Spirochaetota bacterium | reverse complement strand
TTACGACAGCGATAAAAGAGACAATCAAGAAAGGTTTTCTCTCTGATTATTTAAATCGAAAATCTACGGAGGTACAAAATATGTTACTGGCAGAATATGATTACGACACAGACATTGCAGTTCAGCGAAAAGAAGCTTTTGATGATGGCGTTATGCAAGGACTGTCACAAGGTATATCGCAAGGTCGCAACGAAGGCATTTCATTGGGGGCACAACAAAAAGCCGTTGAAACTGCGAGAAAATTTCTTGCCATGGGGCTTTCCGTAGAACAAGTAGCAAGTGGAACCGGCTTATCACCGGAAGAAATAGAAAAATTATAACAATGTGCAATTAGCAATGAGGAGACATAAAGCTTTCGAGCGGGAAAGTATCATGTCTTACGTCCGATATTTTCAGAGAGGAAATATTTCGTTTCACTCGATGTTTTCTTTCGAAAACATTTCATTCGTTCACTTTGTGAACTCATCGTTGTTCATGTACTACGTACGTTCACTGTGTCTCCTTTTTTGTGTTTTATAAGACTTGTAAGAAGTCGCAGAGCAGTCTCTATTACACGGAAAGAGGATTGAAAAAAAGTCGTATCAATGATAAATATCAGCAATCAATTTTTTTATAATCGGAGACAAAATGGAAACTTCAAAAACTAAATCCGGATTCAACGGCAAGCAACTTGCAATCTGGATGAGTGCGTTAATTCTCGGGCTTATACTGGGAATACTCAATATTAATTGGCTTAATAACTTTTTTAACTTCATCGCAACGGCTTACACTCGCCTTTTTAAATTTGTTGCGGTTCCTACAATTGCATTAGTAATTGCGACTACATTGGCAACGCTCGGAGCTAAGAAAAACACGGGACGAATATTCTTGCATACAATAGTTTATACGTTATTAACTACTGTAGCAGCCTCATTAGTGGGTGCGTTGCTTTACAAGATTATTGCACCGGGCAATTTGCCGACAGAATTGATAGTACAAGGCGGTGCCGATGTTCCTCAAAACTTAGGTTCTACATCTTATTACAATCATATGCTTTCCGTAATTCCGGACAATTTACTTACTCCGTTTTTATCCGGAAATGTATTGAGTATATTACTTGTTTCTGCATCTGTAGGTTTGGCATTGGCATTAATGAAAAAATCTGAAAATATTCAAGTTGTTTTAAAAGGTATTTTGGGACTGCAAGAATTACTTTTTACATTTATAAAAGCACTTGTATGGGCACTGCCTTTGGGTATCGTAGCTTTTGCCGCTCAGCTTTCGGCTCAAATGTCTGCCGGTGTAGTTATGAATTCACTCGGAAAATATGTTGCCGTAGTTCTCGGCGGCAATTTACTTCAATTCTTTGTTATTTTGCCGATTTTCCTTTTAATTTGCAAAATTAACCCTTTAAAAGTTTTCCGACAAATGCTTCCTGCCGTATTGATGGCACTTTTTACAAAAAGTTCTGCAGCGACATTACCTGTTACCGTAGAATCTGCCGAAAACAACCTAAAAGCAAAACCGGAAGTCGCACGATTTGTATTGCCGATTTGTTGTACTATCAACATGAACGGTTGTGCTGCATTTATTTTGGTAACATCACTTTTTGTAATGCAAAACGGCGGAATTGCATTGACATTACCGGTCATATTGACGTGGGTATTAATCTCTGTAGTTTCGGCTGTAGGTAACGCCGGCGTTCCGATGGGCTGTTACTTTTTGACACTTTCATTGATGTCGGGAATCGGAGCCCCGATTGGAATCATGGGAGTTATTTTACCGATTTATGCCATTATCGATATGATTGAAACAGCTGTAAATGTTTGGTCTGATTCATGTGTTTGTGCAATGGTAGACAAGTCTTTATCAAAAGAAGACGTTAAGTAAAATAAAAAACTCACAAAAAGCTGTCTAAGATTTAATACCGATATCATTTTTAAGCTTATAAAGTAAGCTTCTGTAAACATCGGTCTTTATATTCTTTTAGACAGCTTTTTTATTTTTACTTCTCCCCGAGAAAATCTTCCAGCGTGTCTACTACTTCGCCAAGGTTTCTGCGAAGGCGATTCATTTTAGTACGTAATCAATTTGAGAATCGATTTGTGACAAAACTTCTTTAGGTAATGTTGAAATCTGTTCATCTAATCTAAATTTGTCTACAACAATTATTTGGTGAACAAGTGCTACAGAATCTTTTGAAAGATTTGAAAGAGATTTTGGAATAAATATATTACCGGGTAAATTTTTATTTATTGTGTTTGATGTGAGTGGAATTACAATGGTAGTATTTAAATTGTCAAGATTTTCTTTATTACTTTGGATAATTATTACAGGTCGGCGATATCCTGGTTCACTTCCAAATGAATCCCAAAATCTAACATGTAAATATCACCACGTATCATTTTTTATTTCCTCCCAAACAGTTTGTAAACTAGTTTCTCTCATTTTTTTCAAAGAGTTTTTTTCTTTATCAGCTTTTTGGAGTAGAAATTCTAAATAATCAACTAATTCATTGTAATAAACTTCCGGCAGAGATTTGATTTGTGCTTCTAAAATATCATACGGCATAGTAACCTCCTGTAAAAAAATAATGAAAGGAACCAATACATTTATAATATAACATCATTTTGAATAATTTTAAATGTTAAAAAATTTGCCCTTCATCTCTTTTAAAAGTATGGAAGTGTATTGTAACTTTCCTTTCTACTTTTCCCCAAGAAAATCTTCCAGCGTGTCTACAACTTCGCCTAAAAGTTTTGCGAAAGCAATAAGATAACGATGCAATCCCACTTTACAATTTTATAGACATTCCTATAAAAAACTGTGTCATAATTTGATTATTGGAAATGCCTAATTTCAGGCGGTGTCTCCCAAACTCAATCAGCTTATATACTGAAATAATTGAATAGGGAGGCTTGTCTATGACTTTAGAATTAGTTATTGCGGTAGTAACTTGTGTTGCTACTGTAGCTAGTACAGTTATAGCATTGCTTTGCTCGGTATTTAACTGGCGTTAAATACTTTGTTCGTTTGTATCACAAACTCACCGTTGCTCTCTTTCCTAAAAAAGAAAGATAAAGAGTAAAATAAAACCGCCAACGTCCTCTAAACACTTGGCGGTTTTTAACCAAAACGTGGAGATGACCAAATTGAGATTGGGCATTTCCTTTCTTTTAATATATACCTTGTTAAGTTATTTTGCAAGTAACTTTCCTTTCTACTTCTCCCCGAGAAAATCTTCCAGTGTGTCTACTACTTCGCCTAAGTTTTTGCGTAGGCGGTTCATTAAATCTTTTGTACGTTTTGTGTCGTAGGAAATGCTTGTTTGCGGCGGTAAAAGTAACTCGTAGGGTTCGACCTCCAGTGCGTTGGCAAGTGCAACAAGAGTTTCAAAAGAGCCCCATTTTTTTCCGTTTTCAATATCACTTAAAAAACTGGGACTGATTCCAGCTTTCTCTGCCAATGTTTCTTGAGAAAAGTCATTTGATTTGCGTAATCGTTTTATGTTTTGAATATATATATCATTTAATTCTGTAATGTTCATTCTGTGATATTAAATTTAGCCAATTGAGAATTGAATAATCAAATAGAGAATTTAATTTTCAAGTTGTTATTAAAATTCGCCGATTGATACCTTAATAGCGAAAACCTTCACTTCTTAGAGATTTATCTTCGCTAAATGATTATGTAAAAGGCGAAAAAAACATGACACCCGAAACTGAACAATTGTATAAAAAACAAATCGTAAGCAAAAAACGAGTTGCTGAACATGGCGAAGTTTACACCTCAGAACGAGAAGTAAAAGCGATGTGCGATTTAGTCAATGATGAAACACAACGCCTTGATAGTAGATTTTTAGAACCAGCTTGTGGAACAGGAAATTTTCTTGTTGAAATTTTAAGCCGAAAACTAGAGATACTAAAGTCAAAATATAAAAGCTCTATTACCGACTTTGAAAAATATTCAGTTGTTACAATCGGTAGTTTATACGGAGTCGAATTACTTTCAGATAATGTTGCAATTTGCAGAAACAGACTTTTTGACTTATGGAAAAATGCCTATCACCAAACTTTTAAAAAGAAAATAAATACTGATTTTGAAAAAGTAATTCATTTTGTTTTAAACAAAAATATTTTATGTGGAAACGCACTAACCTTAAGACAAGTAGATGAAAATCAAAAAGATTTAGAAAAAACCATTGTTTTTTGCGAATGGTCTTTTGTAACCGGTTTTTTAATCAAACGTCGAGATTATTGTCTCGACCAAATACTGGAAGGAAACACACAAACTCCGGACTTATTCATGAATAATTGGCAGTACGACACTGCAACCAAAACATATATTCCCAATCCTATAAAAGAATTCGCTCTTTGTGATTATAGAAAACTTCATGTTGCAGAAGAGGAAGAAAATGAGTAATCAAAACCTTTTTGAATCAACATATAATCCTGATGTATTAAGTTGCATTGCAAATTTAAGTAACGATGAAGTTTTTACACCGCCGGAAATTGCAAACAAAATGCTTGATATGCTTCCTCAAGAACTATTTAAAAGCAGTAAAACAACATTTTTAGATCCAGCTTGTAAAAGCGGTGTTTTCTTGCGTGAAATTGCAAAACGACTTTTAGTTGGATTAAAAGATGAAATTCCCAATTTGCAAGAACGCGTAAATCATATTTTTAAAAATCAAGTCTTCGGCATTGCAATTACAGAACTTACAAGCCTTTTGAGTCGCCGCAGTGTTTATTGTTCAAAATATCCAAATTGCAAATATTCAGTTTGTCAATTTGATGAAAACGACGCTCAAGGAAATATTTATTTTTCAAACATAAAACATCAATGGATAAACGGAAAATGTCTTCACTGCGGAGCAAGTCAAAAAGAATATTCAGATGAAAAACGTGAAAATCTAGAAAGTCACGCTTATCAATTTATTCATAAAGAAAGATTAGGAAAGTTAGAAAATATGAAATTTGATGTAATAATCGGAAATCCACCGTATCAGATGAATGACGGAGGAGGAACAGGAAGTAGTGCGAGTGCTATTTATCAACATTTCGTTAATCAAGGAAAAAAATTAAATCCTCGTTATTTAGTAATGATTATCCCTTCTCGGTGGATGACAGGTGGTAAAGGATTAGATTCTTTTAGAAAAGAAATGATTATGGATAGGCATATAAAAAAAATGGTAGATTTTCTAAATCCAGAAGATTGTTTCCCTGGAGTAAAAATCGAAGCTGGTGTTTGTTATTTTCTTTGGGATAAAGAATACAACGGAAAATGCGAATACACTCTTCATAATGCTAATAATGAATTATCAAAAATAGAGAAATATTTAGATGAAGAAGGTCAATCTGATATTGTAATCAGAGAACCAAATATTATTAGTATTTTGAATAAGATAAAACTTTTGGGAGAACAGTCTTTTTCAACTTTAGTATCAACAAGAAATGCATTTAAAACAGAAAATCTTGATTCTATTATTTCTCTAGAAAAAACAGAACGAAGAATTTTTATGAGAGAAAAAAATGAACGGGTTTTTAAATATATAAAGAGCGATTATTTATTTTCAAAAAATATAGGACTGTCAAAAAAATATAAATTATTTATTTCAAAAGCAGATGGTGCTGCAGGACAAATTGGCAATCCCATTCCTGCAAGAATTTTAGGGAAAGTTGAATTTGGTTATCCAAATGATATATGTTCTGAAACTTTTTTATGTATTGGTCCATTTGAAACAGAAAATGAATTAGAAAATGTAAAATCATATATTTATACAAAATTTTTTAGATGTATCGTTGGTGTTAGGAAAAATAAAAATATGACAAGTGATACTTACCAATTCGTTCCTATTCAAGATTTTTCAAAACCATGGACAGATGAAGAACTCTACAAAAAATACAATTTAACACAAGAAGAAATAGATTTTATTGAATCAATGATTCGCCCAATGTTGTAATAAGGAGTCTTAATTGAATAAATCATTTTTTATTTATGATAATGAGTTCCGCAAAAAGCTATATAAACAACATCATCTTCAATTTTGTATACAATTCTATGATATTCATCAATACGGCGACTCCAGTATCCGGCAAAATCACCTTTTAAAGGTTCCGGTTTTCCGATTCCTGTATAACCGTTTCTGTCAATGTCTTTTAAAAGTTCATTTGCTTTTTTTAGTAATTTTTTGTCGCTTTGAAGTGATAAGTAATCTTGCCAAGCAATGTCTGACCAATTTTTATTCACTATTCTACCTCAATCAAATCATGTTGAGAATATTTTCCTTCCTTGATTTGCTGAATAGATTGTCTAAGAACAGCTTGATTTTCTTCACACCAAAAAGGATCAGCCTTAAGTTCAAAGGGAATTTTGTTTTCTCTCAAAGAGATTTTCATAAACATATTTATTGCAGCAGAAACAGTAAGTCCAAGAGAATCGCAAAATCCTTCAAAAGAATTTTTAGTTTCATCGGTAGTTCTAATGCTGATTATTGCCATACAATTCCTCTAAAAAATAATATTTTATATATCAAATGTAATACAATGTATGATAGCTGTCAATTAATAAGGAGTTTTTAATTGAATAAATCATTTTTCCCAGAACGTACAAAAGCTAATCCTATTATTTACGCTTATTCAGATTCTAAATATCCAAATATGTTAAAAGTAGGTTTTACCGCTCGCACAATTGAAGAACGAATGAAAGAACACTATCCAACTTTAGTTCCCGGCGAAAAACTTCCTTATAAAGTTGAATTAGTAGAAAGTGCTATGTACTTTGACGGAGGAAATTTTACAGACCATGATGTTCATCGAGTATTGGAAAATAAAAACATTTACAGACAAAAAGACAGCGATGGTAAGAAAACTGAATGGTTTAAATGTTCCGTTGATGCTGTAAAAGCCGCAATCATCGCAGTAAAAAACAGAACTGAAAATATTGAAAACCGTACACAAACCTTTTCTATGAGAGAAGAACAAAGGCGTGCAGTAAATAAAACTTATGAATATTTTATCAATGAAAAAAAAGAAAGACCTAATGTAAAACCAAAATTTTTGTGGAATGCAAAAATGCGTTTTGGAAAAACTTTTACAAGTTATCAACTTGCAAAAAAAATGAATCTTCAAAAAGTTTTAATTTTAACTTTTAAACCTGCTGTGCAATCTGCATGGAAGGAAGATTTGCAGTCTCATGTTGATTTTGAAGGTTGGCAATTTATATGTAAATCTTCAGGAATAGGAACAATTGATGAACAATTTTCTAAAGCAGATAAAAACCGACCTATAGTTTGTTTCGGAAGTTTTCAAGATTTTTTAGGAACAAATGAAAATGGTGGCATTAAAGCAAAAAATGAATGGGTTCATACTACAAATTGGGATTTAGTTATTTTTGATGAATATCATTTTGGTGCATGGCGTGATAATGCAAAAAAATTATTTGAATCAGAAGATGAAGATACTTTGTACAATTCAAATCAAAATGATTCAAAATCTTCAGAAGAAATAAGTAATGCAATAGATGAAAGTTGGCTTCCAATTACAACTGAATATTATTTGTTTTTAAGCGGAACACCTTTTAGAGCATTACATTCCGGAGAGTTTATTGAAGAGCAAATATTTTCTTGGACATATTCTGACGAACAAAAAGCAAAAGAAAATTGGGGAAAGCCTACAAAAATAAATAATTGGGAAATTTCCGAAAATGAACCAAATTATGGAAATAAAGAAAATCCGTACGCATCTTTAGCACGAATGGTTTTAATGACTTATAAAATTCCAGATGAAATTACAAGCATTGCTCAAGGTGGCGAATTTGATGAGTTCGATTTAAATGAGTTCTTTTGTGCAGAAGGAAAAGGAAATAATGCAACTTTTAAATATGAAGAATATGTTCAAAAATGGCTTGATTTAATTAGAGGTGCCTATATGCCAGGTTCTTTAACGGAACTAAAACTTGGAGTAGAAAGACCACCTCTGCCGTTTAGTGATGTTCGTCTATTAGAAAATCTTTCCCATACTTTGTGGTTTTTGCCAAATGTAGCAAGTTGCCATGCTATGAAAAATCTTTTATCAAAAAAACAGAATACTTTTTATTCAGACTATAAAATTATTGTTTGTGCAGGAACGGGTGCAGGAATCGGAGTAAATGCTTTGCCTCCGGTTTTACAAGCTATGGAGAATCCTTTAAAAACAAAAACAATTACATTAACTTGCGGCAAATTAACAACAGGTGTTACTGTAAAACCTTGGACCGGAATTTTTATGCTTAGAAATCTTTCCAGTCCGGAAACATATTTTCAGTCTGCATTTAGAGTTCAGTCTCCTTGGGTAATAACAAATGATAACGGAGAAAGTGAAATAGTAAAAAAAGAATGCTATGTTTTTGATTTTGCACTTAATCGAGCATTAAGACAAATTTCTGATTATGCCAGAAACTTGGATACAAAACTAACTAACCCGGAAGGAAAAGTTGCAGATTTTATAAGTTTTCTTCCTGTTTTAGCTTATGATGGTTCAAGTATGAGACAAGTTAATGCCGCAGAAATTCTAGATATTGCAATGGCAGGAACTTCTGCTACACTTTTGGCAAAACGATGGGAAAGTGCATTACTTGTCAATGTTGATAATGATACATTAAAACGACTAATGAATAATCAAGAAGCAATGAACGCCCTTATGAGTATAGAAGGATTTCGTTCATTAAACTCTGAAATAGAAACTATTATCAATAAATCTGAAAAAGTCAAAAATGCAAAAAAAGAAAAAGCAATTCCATTAACACAAGAAAAAAAACAAGAATTATCGAAAGAAGAAAAAGAATACAAATCTATGCGAAAACAGATTCAGGAAAAATTAATCAAATTTGCAACCCGAATACCTGTCTTTATGTATCTAAGTGATTACAGAGAATATTCTTTGAGTGATGTAATTCGACAACTTGAACCTGAATTGTTTAAAAAAGTCACAGGTTTAACAGTAAAAGATTTTAATCTACTCGTAAGTTTGAATGT
>JAXJQT010000110.1:0-2199 GCA_036311025.1 Spirochaetota bacterium | reverse complement strand
GTTTATAATTTTCTTATCACAAAATACTTTTGAAAATACTTCGATTTTAAGAAAAATCAGTTCAATTTCACTTTATTTAAAATTCTTGAAACTTGAAAAATTGATAGAAGAGAATCCTTCCAGATTTCTGATTCGTCCCAGAACGGGAATGAGATTGCCGTTATATCTGACAGTGGAAGAGGTAGAACGTTTTATAGATTCATTTGATAAAGAAAAGCCTTGAGGAATCCGAGACCGGGCATTGTTTGAATTAATGTACAGCTGCGGGCTTCGTGTAAGTGAAATTTGCGATTTGAATATAGAAGATATTTTCTTTGAAGAAAAACTTGTTAAAGTAACCGGTAAAGGTGACAAGCAACGCTTTGTTCCTATGGGAACTCGTGCAATTGATAACATAAATGATTATCTAAATAATTCTCGTTCAATGCTTGTAAAGTCAATCAAACAGAACGCTCTGTTTTTGAATTTCAGAGGGGAACGGATAACACGAAAGGGAATATGGAAAAATTTGAAAACAAATATGCAGATTTTAGGGATAAAAAAAGAAGTTACTGTTCATACATTGCGTCATAGTTTTGCGACTCATCTTGTACAAAACGGAGCTGATATCAGATATGTTCAAAGCTTTTTAGGGCATAAAAGTATCAATACGACAGAAATCTATGCACATCTTGATATGAGTCATATAAAACAAATTTATGATAAAGCCAATGACGTAAAGGCATAAAAAAATGCTTTCCCGTAACAGAGAAAGCACTTTTTTTATCACAAAACAATAAGTATTATTTCTTTGCAGAAAGAACTTCTTTTCTTTTTAAAAGTTCTTTTGCATAAGCAGAAGTAAGACCACCCATAGAAGATTTTGTTGCTTCTATAGCTTTATCTAATTCACTTAAAGTCATTTTATTAATCTTTTTATTTTTCTTTTCTGACATCTTGCACCTCAAAAATGATTTTATAGAGTCTTATATCACATTGTTATATTATTTTCAATATTAAACTTGCCATTTTCAATGAATTGAATAGTTTGTTCAATCAATAGAACGCACACAATTTTTACTTAGCCAACCGTTTGTGTTGTTTGAAAGCTTTATCATGAAATAATCATCTTCAGATTTTTCTAATATACGAACTTTTTTTCCTTCTGTTACCGATGAAATAGGCGTAGATGTATCCGGTGATAAATAAACATCTGCATCTTTTATTACGACTGCACAATTGTCGTTGACAGTGTTGTATTGGACTATTGCAAACGCAAACAGGAAGAAACTGCAGATAAATGAAATAACTGCCAAAGTGAAGCTTTTTCGTGAAGATTCTTTTAAAAACTTGAATACAGAAAATATTAACAGTACAAAGAACAGACAAAACATTATAAAAATTATAAACGGAGAAACGAAAAGCAACATTCTTTTTATAGTGAATTCATCGTCTTCTGTAAAACCGTTTTTTTTGCCGATTTCATCAAGCAAAACATTCATGCAGTTTTTTAAATCTTCATTCTGCGGTTGGAATAAGAAAGCTTTTTCGAAATAAAATCTGGCAAAACCGAGCTGGTGAAGTTTATAATAACAACATCCCAAATTATAATTTACTGCGTAGTTATCTTGTTTAAAATCATTCAGAAGTTTATCGTAACAATCTTTTGCTTCAAGATATTTCCCGGCAATATAAGCTTGGTTTGCCTTTGTGAACAAAGCGTCACTGTTTAAATCTTGTGAAAATATATTAAAAAGTGAGAATAAAAATATAACGGAAAAAAATCTTAATTTCATTTTAAATCCTTGTATTTAGCCAACTCTTTGCAAAGTTGCACGACTTCTTTTTTTAATGTATTGATTCCGGCTTGTGAAGTTTCCATTCCGCCGAATCTGATGATTTCAAATTCAGATATAATATCGATGAGCTTTTCAAGATGTGACTCTGACAATTTTGCAGATAATTTTTCTTTTAAAATATTTTTTCTGATATCTACAGAATCAATCTCAAACTCTGTAATTATAAACTTTTCTAATTCCCCGTAAATTTTCTCAGTTGCTTTTGATAAATTGCTTGTGTCAGCTCTGTTTATTTCTCGTTCCAAACGTTTTAACGGATTGACAGCTTTGCTTCCTTTGTTTGCGACAAGTTTGAGAGTCAAGAATATTGTGATAAATATCAATAACAATAGATACATTCCGGCCATTATAAGAATAAAAG
>JAXJQT010000109.1:0-1489 GCA_036311025.1 Spirochaetota bacterium | reverse complement strand
ACCGGCAGCTTGTGAAATCGAAGATGAAGCATGTCCGCTGTCTACCGGGTCGTGAATCGATTCACTGCGACGAGAAAATCCGCTCAGTCCGTCTTTTTGACGCAATGTATCCATTTTATCATATCGCCCTGTCAGAATTTTATGAGTATAAGATTGATGACCGACATCAAAAATTATTTTATCTGTAGGTGAAGAAAAAACATAATGAAGAGCGATTGTCAGTTCTACGACACCAAGATTACTCGCAAGATGACCGCCGTTTTCTTTAACTGTTTCGATAATTTTCCCGCGAACCTCATCAGCCAATTTCGGCAATTGATTAACCGGTATTTTTTTTAAATCTTCTATGGATTGAATATCCGATAACATTTACTAACTCCGCAGGTCACTTATACGAAAATAAAAAGCAAAAAACTGCTAAAAAAGAACATTTAGCATTTTATTTAGATATTTAACAAGTAAATCTCTTTTCTTTTCTTCTGTCAAAGTAACCGTGTCCGAACTTACATCCAAATCTTCATCTGTCAAAGGAAGATAAGCATTTTCTACAGCTGTAGTAATTTCTAATCTCTCGTCCATCAAATCGGCAGCATTAACTGTATTTCCTTTCAAATCGCTTAACGCAACATCTCCGCGAATTGAAATTCTGCTGACTTTATTATCAACAGAAATTGTTTTAGAGCCGCTTACTGTCACATAATTATCTTTTACATCGATTATTCTGCCCTGAAGCTGTGCAGTGTATTCAAACTCGTCCTTGTTAGAAGATTCTTTTGATTCGTTTATATCGCCGGAAGGAATCACGTCAAACACGGCAGAAACTTGAGAACCTTGAGAATTGACAGATGTACTTTTTAATGACTTCGAACTTCCCGTGTATTTCAACTTTGTTTTTTCATCAATCAAAATTTTCACACTGTCATTTACTCTATAACGAATCTTTCTCGAATAAATATCAGCCGCTGTATCATCCCAAAGAGTAGCCGAACAAAGAAAAAAACAAATAAATGCTACGCCCAAAAGAAAAGTCTTTTTCATTATATATTCCTTTCATCAAACATTCAAAACTCTATTTTTTACAACATCGGAAGAAAACAGATATAAATTAAATATACAACGAACCTATAAAAAAATAATCAGCGTAAACACTTTTGTGATTATTTTTCTATAAACCTGACAACGTTCTCATTCCCAAATCCAAATGCCCCTCGCCGGTAATCCCTTGTTCTGTCTGAATAAAAAAACATAGAATATTGAAAGACTTCCGTTTTTTTATGAATTATAATTCATTAGATACCTTATCTATTACCTTTATTTCATTACCGTTTACAATTTCAAATACATTCCATATAAGACCCACCTGATTCGGCTTTACTTCATAAGTTCCTTTATATTCATTATTTAAATAAACTGAAACTTTTGCTCCGGAATTTGAAAGTCTGGAGCTGTTATAATCTCCTCCGTCGCTGTAATTAACTATATAATATTT
>JAXJQT010000108.1:0-3168 GCA_036311025.1 Spirochaetota bacterium | reverse complement strand
ATCCTAAACAGCAATAGTTAATTTTCTGTAAAAATTCAATTCTTAAACGGAATAAACACTCAAAAACGCGAAAAAAGTACGAAAAAAAGCCGTTTTGGGAAGTTTTTGGGAACTTTTTTTCATTGCAATTCGATTTTTTTTCAGCTAAACTCCGGTAAAAATATTTTACATAACAAAGGAGAAATAAATGAGGAGTAACAAAAAATCTATATTTTATTTAATTTGCATAATTTTTCTTTTCCTATTATCCGGTTGTACCGTAATCGGAAACACTAATTTACCGACATTTAAACCGGTCGATGACAGTGAGAATGTTATTGCTTTTTATAAAGACAATGACGATAATTATTATGATTATTACGACAACAACAGTCAGTGTATTTTATTCTTTAATACAAAGAGTGAAAAAATTACGCATGAATGGAATTTTAACAAAGCTATTGAAGAAAATGTTTGTGGAATGACGTCTTTTTTTGAGACAAAAATTATTGAAAATGAAATTTTTATATTTCAAAATAACAGGATTTATCACATAAAAAAAGACACCGGCGAACTAATCTTTCTGAAAGATGATAACTCATACAATATCAAAGCGTTCATCGATGATAAAATCTTAGTTGAAGGCAACAATTTAAGCTACATTTACAATCCCCAAAATAACACCCTTGAAAAAACTAAATTTTCATCCTACTATGACGACTTTTTCGCATTGAACGATAAATACTTTTATGAATATTGCGGTAACATTTATTCTTACGAAACAGAAGAACTGGTTTATAAAATTATTGATTCGGATGATTATTACTATAATCAAAGAATTATTAATAATACAAACTTTTATACTATTTCCAGTTCTAAAGAAGTTACAGATGAAAATAACGAAATCATTATCAAAACTAAAGAATTAAAAGAAATTATAATTAATAACGACGGAGATTTGGATAGCATTACCGTAACCGCTCTCAATACAAATCGAGATTTATTAACTGTTATAAAGAACAGCGATACTCAAATAACTTCATTTGAAACTGATAAAAATTATTACTTGCATGTCAATGTATACACAAAAGAAAACGGCATATGGACTGCGGGAATAGAGAAAATCACAAAAGATGATAAAATAAAAATTTCCACTACTTGGGATGAATATTATAGTTCTAACTGGATAGAAGAACAAAACGGAGCTTACTGGATAAAAGATTCAAATAACTGCATTATGAAAATCAACAAAACCGATTTTAAAACAAAGGAGATTAAACTATGAAAAAACGTTACTTTGTATTTTTATTATTAATGTTGACATTCTCTATATTCGCAACACCGAATTCTCAATCTGCAAAATTACTCGGACATAAAGAGATGGAATTTTCATTCGGTATGAAAGAATATACTGCAATAAATGTTAATCTGGGAACTCCTGTCAATAGTAAAAAGTTTTATTCTACATTGACATTTTCCCCTGTAATAGTTTCCGGCTATATTTCATCTGCATTTAATTTGCGTATGGGAATAAATGAATGGGTGGAATATCAGTTTCAAGGAGGAATATCAAACAGATATTATTTCTGTCTTTTAGCATACTACACTCCTCTTTTTGTACCGGATTTTAAAGTTTATGCTGAAACCGGAGTAAAAATAAAACTTTTTGAAAGTTCCAGACTCTGCGGTGCATTAGTTACAACTGCCGGTATAAATTTTGCGATAGAACCACTTTTCAACCTTTATCAAATAACTCCGACATCAGCTCCGTATTCTACAAACATAACTTTCGAAATTACTCCGTTATTTGACATTACTCCCAAAAAAACAGACAGTCGTGTAACTTGCTATTTTGGATTTCCTACAAGTTTAGAATATAGTTTGTTTGAAATTAACTACTCCGGAGATTTTGGACTAGGCGATGTTCGGCGTTCATTTCCCAATGCTACAGTCGGATTCTTATTCGGTTTAGAGGCAACAAAAGGTAAAGTCATCGCTCGACATGAATTCTTTTTTCAATATACAATTCGTACATATTCAGAATTCAACGGAAATATTGCAGAAAATATATTCGCCGATGATTGGGAAATTATCGGAACAGAACACCTTTTTTCTACAGGATACTGCATTTCTTTAGGCGGGCGTACTTATCGTAAATAGAATCTGTTCGTAAAATAAAAAAACTCGATGTATTTTTCTCATTACATCGAGTTTTTTTTATTTAAAACCAAATTATTATTGAACTTTACTCCAATCTCTTACGGCACCTTTGTCGGCACTTGTAGCAAAATAACCATACAATTTTAATGCATTAGAAACATTTCGTTCTCTGTTAGGTTTAAATCCGCCGTTCTTTTCCAAATCTGCTTTACGTTTTGCCAATTCATCATCAGCAACTTTTAACACGATAGAACGAGCAGGAATATCAATTTCGATAATATCACCGTTTGCTACCAAACCGATAAGTCCGCCGTCAGCAGCTTCCGGAGATACATGACCGATACTTAAGCCGGATGTTCCGCCTGAAAATCTTCCGTCAGTCAACAACGCACAATCTTTATCCAATTTTTTAGATTTCAAGTATGTTGTCGGATAAAGCATTTCCTGCATTCCCGGACCGCCTTTTGGACCTTCATAACGAATGATAACAATATCGCCTTTTTCAATTTTATTACCGAGTATCGCATCTGAAGCTTGTTCTTGAGAATCATAAACTTTTACTTTTCCGGTAAATTTCAAAATAGATTCATCAACTCCGGCAGTTTTTACGATACAACCGTTTTCTGCAATATTTCCGAAAAGTACAGCAATTCCGCCGTCTTTAGAATAAGCATGTTCTACACTGCGGATACATCCGTTTTCTCTGTCCAAATCAAGTTCTTCATAACGATTACTTTGAGAATATGCTTTGATATTTCTGCATCCACCGGGTGCGGCATGACATCGCTCTATAGCTTCTTCTGTTGCTTTTCCGCCGCGAATATCATTTTCATCGATTACCTGTCCTAAAGTTTTTCCTTCTACAGTCACGGCTTCGCAATGAAGTAAATCGGCACGTTTCAATTCACCCAAAATCGCCATAATTCCGCCGGCTCGGTTTACATCCTGAATGTGATATACTTTAGTATTAGGAGCTACTTTACAAATAGACGGCACTTTGCGACTCAATCTGTCTATGTCCGCCATTTT
>JAXJQT010000107.1:0-3462 GCA_036311025.1 Spirochaetota bacterium | reverse complement strand
GTGCTGCTGCTGCAATTTCTAACAATTCATCTTCCGGTAAATCTTTTGATTTTATATGTGAAATAACAAATTGCCCCTTTGTCAATGTTCCGGTTTTATCGAAAACTACGGTTTTGCATTGTGCGAGCTTTTCAAGATATTCTGCACCTTTTACCAAAATGCCTTTTTTTGAAGCTCCGCCGATACCGCCGAAAAATGAAAGCGGAACAGAAATAACCAATGCACACGGACAAGAAATTATCAAAAATACGAGAGCTCTTTGTAACCATTCCTGCCAGTTTCCAAATAACAATGACGGCAAAACTGCAAGACATACCGCCGCCAAAACAACGAACGGCGTGTAATAACGAGCAAAACGAGTGATAAATTTTTCGCTCTTCGCCTTATTGGCAGCCGATTTTTCAACCAAATCAAGTATTCGGGCTACCGAAGATTCGCTGAATAATTTAGTAGTACGAACTTTTAATAATCCGCTGATATTCACACAGCCGCCGATGACTTCACCGCCTTCTTCAACATCAACTGGAAGAGATTCCCCCGTAAGAGCGGCAGTATTTACCGACGATTTCCCCGAAATAATTACACCGTCAAGTGCGATACGCTCACCCGGACGAATCACAATTTCTTCTCCGACCGCAACATCTTCCGGATTTACCGTTATAATCTGGCCGTCACGACAAACGTTTGCTTTGTCCGGTCTGATATTCATTAAATCAGCGATAGACTTTCTGCTTTTATCAACAGCGGCTTCTTGGAATGCTTCGCCTATTTGATAAAAAAGCATTACTGCAATTGCTTCGGGATATTCTCTTATAAAAAAAGCACCTACAGTCGCAATTGTCATTAAAAAGTTTTCATCAAAAACTTGTCCTCGAAAAATATTTCGAATTGCTCGCCACAAAACGTCATAGCCGATTACAAAATAAGCCGCCAAAGCTACGATTAATTTTAATGTTTCATTATCGGCAATAAAGCAAAATGCTCCCAATACGACAGTAATTGCAATTCTGATAAAAAAAAGTTTATTTAAGTCATTATGATGACAATGATGATGAGCGGATTCCTCCATTACGATTTCACAATCCGGTTCAATCTTATGACAAGTCTTTATAACTTTGTGCATAAGTTTTTCCCAATTTTCAGTCGTAGATTCAATGGAAAGTTTTTTTGTCAAAAAATCAATTTGAGCATTATCTATTTCCGGAAGTTTATTTATTGCATCTGCAACCTTTCCCGCACAAACGGCACAATCAAGATTTTTAATTTCAAAAGTTTTTTTCATCATTCCTCCGTGTTTTAAAAAAATAAAAAGTAACGTCCGACTTTTTGTTTGTAACTTTGGTATTCAGCTCCGAATGCCGATTCCATGAATTTTTCTTCTTCCAATATTTGCAAATGAAACATTATAATTGTGAGAACTACCGCAATAACGTGGATGACAGACAGGAATACAAGTAAAGTTCCGATGTATATTAAGTCAAATCCGCAAAACGCCGGATTTCTGCTGATTCGATAAATTCCGTGTTTCACAAAATTTGTTGAATCTTCCGCAGCTATTCCCGCACGCCAATTTTTGCCCATTGAAAGCATTGCCGTGATAAAAAAAATTGTTCCGATTGCACTGAGCGACAAGCCGATATTTTGTAAAACAGCCGGCGTTTTTATTTGCAACGGTAAAAGTGAGAACACTGAGCAAAGTTGTATTTCTACCATTAAAAAGGATACAACTTTTAAAACCTTTTCGATTATTTTTGTTGATGTCGGTTTTTTACCGTGTCCGAGTTGATTTACTTTGATTCCTTTCAGTGTCAAACTCAATGATTTTACCAAATACGCAATGTAAAATATTGCGATAATAACTAATGCCGCAAGTTGATATTTCTCCATTTCAGTTGCCTCCTTATTCTGTTATGTGTTCCAAGCCCTGCAAAAGAATTGTCAAGACATGAGAATCCGCCAGAGAATAAAAAACATTTTTTCCGTCACGCCGAGCTTTTACCAGATTGGCTTCTTTTAAAAAGCGTAATTGATGTGAAACCGCAGACTTTGTCATGTCCAAGACGACGGCGATGTCGCAGACGCAAAGCTCTTCAATGCTCAATGCTTTGAGAATTTTGATTCTGGTACTGTCAGCGAAAACTTTAAAAAAGTCTGCAAGATGATTGAATAGAGATTCTTCAATCATTTCATTTTGGACTTTCCGGACAGAAGCTTCGTGTATCGTGTCGCAATCGCAGCTTAAATTATTTTTATGATTTTCACATTTCATATTTTTTCCTCCTGTAGATTAATTGAATGCTTGTTCAATTGTTTTTCTTGTTTATAGTTGATTACGTATTCAATTGTCAAACGGAAAATATCGGAAATTATTTTTCAATGCCGGATGAAGTGTTTAATGTATTAAAAAACCTAAACCTTGAGTTTCAATAATTTCTGAAATGCGAGTTGTTCCTTTTCCGGGATAGGGGCGGTGATTTTTTCAAACAGAGCTTCCATTTTTTCGTAATGTATCAGGAATGAATCAACGCTTGCTTCTATCATTTCTTGAGCCGTGACATCGGAGAAGTCAGTGTGGTAACCGGCGACTTGTGCCAGATATTCTATAAAAACGCGTTGTACACGACCGTTGCCTTCACGAAACGGATGAATTGCATTTAGTTCGGATATGTAATATGAGAGTTTTTTAGCTATCTCGTTTTTAGACAGTCCTATAAGGTAGTTTTCTTTTTTTAATTTTGCGAACAAGTCGTTTATTGCGTTGTCGATAAACCTAAAATTGCAAAACAGATTTCCTTTAGAGATATTTACGCAACGTGAAACTCCCGCCCAATTGTAAATGTCAGAAAATATAAAACGATGTATTGCACATAAATGTTGAAAGTCGAGATTACCGGGAATCGGTGTCATTTTCAATGCCAAAAGTTTTACTGCCGTTATTTGTCGCTCGGCAATATCGAGTTTGTCTTGTTCAGTAATGTTTAGTTTGTTTTTCAGTACAGATGAATCGGGATAACAATATTGTTCATCGTATTCGTATTGGTAATATTTGCTGTTTACTTCGTTTTGCATTGATTGTGTTTTCTGATAATTGATTCTAAAAGGCTTTCAGTTGTGACTTTCCCGGCAGCACAAAGTTGAAGCATATCGATTTCATCATTTTGCAATTCCAATCCTTCGATTGCCATGCTTGCACTTACTTCTTTTACCATTTGTAATGCGGTTCTGGCCATTTTAAACTCCTTTTGTATTGTTCATATAAAAAAACTATTGTCACTGCAAATGTTTATTTGTTGCAATGACAATAGCTTGTAGTTTTATTTTTTATGTTTCCTGTGTATTTTCGTTTTCAGGTGTCACATTCTCAATTTTCGGCTCGTTTGCATCAGAAACTTCACCGTCAGTTTGAATATTTTCTTCCGGTTGTGCAGGTGCTCGTGATGCAGCGATGACTTTGTCGTCTTC
>JAXJQT010000106.1:0-6486 GCA_036311025.1 Spirochaetota bacterium | reverse complement strand
GAGGTAAATTATGAAGATGTGATGAAGTCTTCTATAAATATAACCAAAGTACACAAAACGTTTCAGCCTCGAACCGTAACGCAAGGCAAATTAATTCAGGCTCTTTCTGATTATGACGTGATTTTTTCTTACGGCCCTGCAGGTACGGGAAAAACTTTTTTAAGTGTTTGTTATGCAGTGAATGCACTTTTGAATAAAGAAGCAGCTAAATTGATTTTGACACGTCCGGTTGTGGAAGCCGGAGAAAGTCTAGGCTTTTTGCCGGGAGATTATACTCAAAAGATTAATCCGTATTTGACTCCGTTGTTTGATGCCATTAATCGTATTTTGACACCGGATCTTTACGCGAAGCTTAATGCAAAGAATATGATAGAAGTTGCTCCGTTGGCATATATGCGTGGGCGAACATTTGAAAATTGTATTGTAATATTGGATGAAGCTCAAAATGCTACATGTCGCCAGATGAAAATGTTTTTAACGCGTCTTGGGGAGAATGCTAAACTGATAATTAATGGAGATGTAACGCAAATTGATTTACCTCACAAAGTAAAAAGCGGAATGGTGGAAGCGTTGGAAGTTCTGCAAGATGTACCGGAAATCGGTATTGTTGAATTTAAAGAAAGCGATGTAGTCCGTCATCCTGTGGTAAAGAAAATTATTAATGCGTATAAAAGATATGAAAAATAAAAATCTATTTGAATTTGATCCGCAGATATTGTTTTCACTCGGATTTTGGGCAAAAGTTCTTGTTGTGGTCATAACATTTATGGCGTTAAATCTGTTGATGCTGTTTCAAGATTATAATTCTGTTACCAGAATCAAAATCAGCGATGTTGTAAGTAAAGATATTGTTGTGGATGATGATGTGAGTTATATTGACGAAAAAGCATCTGCCAGAAATGAAGAAATTTTAACATTAAGTAATGTTCCGTGTTATTTTTTTGACGAGCTTTATTCACAAGAGCGTTTGAATGCGTTGGATGTGATTTTTGCGGCATTAGAAAGTAATGCAGAGCTTGCTAAGGTACAAGAACTTGCGACGGCAAATAAAATGAGTTTTTCGGAAAATGAATTTAAAGTGTTGTCAAAAATAATGCGAGAAAACGATAATTTTGGGCGAACATTAAAAGCATTTTGTGAAGAGAAATATAACAATGGAATTGTTCATATCGATATGCAATCGGCTTCGAGATTGGATAATACCGGCATTTTGTTATTTTATTCCGTTGAAAGTACAAAAGTTGATGAAAAATTGACAAAAGAGCAGGCGTTGGGATTGGAATTGGATTTAAAATCTATCCAGCATGATGTAGAGTTGATGTTGCCTACATTCGGAGAGTTTGAAAAGAGAGTTTTAGAGAATTTCTTGATTAATTTCTTGTCCCCAAATATTTTGTTTGATTCAGAAAGAACTCAGGCAAATCTAAAAGAAAAATTGCAAAAGGAACGTAACGTATACAAAAAGATTCAAAAAGGGCAGATTATAGCTCGTCGCGGTGATTTGGTGACGGAAGATAATCTTCCTATGATTAATGCTGTTTTGCAAAATCAAAAAAGCATTACAACCAGAAATATTTTTTCGTATGCGTTATTGAATTTGTTATTATTTATTTTCTCATTCGCATTTATACACTTTATAGATTCGAACTTTTTCAAAAGTACGGCAAATGTTATATTTTTGATGGCACTTTATTTGGTGTTTGTTATTTACTTGATGATTCCTTTCAGTTTGGATCGTTCCAATTATTATTTCGGTGCATTGGTGCCGATTTCGATGATTACCATAACGATGATTTTCTTGTATTCAAAGATTTTTGCGGCAACTATAACAATGCTGTTTTCGGTAACTTGTTTTATTATTTCCGGTTATAATGCATCGGCATTTTTGTTTGTGTTTCTGTCGGGAATTTGTTCGATTCTTACTATAAAACATGAAATCAGGCGACGAAGTGATTTGCTTATTTCCGGGATTTATGTAGCAATATTAAATACTGTAATTGCTTTTACTCTTGCGTTTGTGGATGGTTTGGAGACTGCTTCCATAACAAAGTTTGCTCTTTTTGGAGCATGTAACGGTTTTGTTTCGTCCGTGTTTGCTGTCGGGTTAATCTCATTAGGTGAAAGTATGTTGAATTTGCCGACGGTTTTCAGATTGCAGGAATTGACTGATACGTCGTTGCCCTTATTAAAAGAATTGTCGGAATCTGCAATGGGAAGCTATATTCATTCTATAAATGTTGCAAATTTGGCAGAAACGGCAGCTAATGCTGTTCATGCCAACGGGTTGTTGGCGAAAGTAGGAGCGTTGTATCACGATATCGGAAAAATCGATAATGCTGCGTATTTTACGGAAAATCAAGGAGATTATAATCCGCATGATGAATTACAGGCGACAACAAGTGTTAATATTATCAAAAGTCATGTAAAAGACGGTGTGGAACGAGCGAAAGCTGCGAAATTGCCGAAAAAAGTTATTGATATTATTCAGCAGCATCACGGTAACGGTTTGATTAAATATTTTTATTATCAAGCATTGAAACAACTCCCGGAAGGTGAGAGTATTTCGGAAGATTCTTTCCGTTATAAAGCAGAAAATCCTCAATTTCCGGAAGCTGCTATTGTCATGATGGCAGACCAGATTGAGGCAATTTCAAGAGCAAGTAAAGATTATACCGCAGAAGGTTTTAAATCTATTGTCGATAGAGTTGTAGATGAAAAGTTTAAAGATGAAACATTGACGAATGCGGAACTGACAATTCGAGATTTGACTAAGATTAAGCAAGTTTTTACAAAATCGCTAGTCGGAATGTATCATTCTCGTATTGAATATCCGGCACCGCCGAAAAAAGAAACAACAACAGTTGAAGAAGTAACAAAAAAGGAATAGTGAAATGGAAGAATTTTATATTGAATATGATAACGATGCTTATGCGGTGGATTTACCGCAAGATAAATTACAAGAATGGATTTCTTCGGTATTAAAAGAAGTGGAGCGAGATGGCTTTTCACTAAGTTTGTTATTTACCGATGATGAAAAAATTCAGGAATTGAATCGAGATTTTCGCGGTAAAGATATGGCTACGGACGTACTTTCTTTTTCTCAGATGGAAGGTGAGGAATTTGGTTTCGAAAATCATTTTTTGGGTGATATTGTGATTGCCGTTCCTTATGTTACAAAGCAAGCTCAAGGTTTGGGACACAGTGTGTTTGAAGAGGTACGTTATTTAATTTTACATGGGATTTTACATTTGATGGGGTACGACCATGATGAAAATGAAGATTGTGAAATGAGCCGTTTGGAAAAATCAATTTATAAAAAATTAACAGGAGAAACAGTTGAGTAATTTATTCTCCAGTTTATTTAATAATAAGACATTGTCTGCAATAGAAGAAAAGTTTCAGGATGAATTGCAAATTGTAAGCAATGAAGATAATGATGATAACGATGAGCTTTATGAGATGATGCTTAATGTTTTGAGATTACGAAAAACAGAGGCAAAAGAAATCATGACGCCGAGAGTTGATTTGCATGGTGTGAGTATCAATGCTACAGTGCAAGAGGCGGCTGCGATAGTCGTAAGCAGCGGTGAATCAAGAGTGCCGGTTTTTGATGAAAAACATGAAAATATTGTGGGAATAGTACACGCAAAAGCATTATTGCGAGTATTAAGTCAGAATTCCGATGAATCTTTAGAAAGTATTTTGTTATCTCCTTATTTTGTTCCGGAAATGAAATCGGTAGATGAGTTATTGGTAGAAATGCGTCAAAATAAAGTACATTCGGCAGTTATAATTGATGAGTACGGCAGTGTTTGCGGTATTGTAAAGCTTGATGACATCATAGAACGTATTGTGGGCAGTATCCAAGATGAATTTAATAAAAGAACTGAAGACTTAATACGAATAAGCGACAGTGAGTTTATTGCCAACGGTCGTATTTCTATAACACATTTAAGTGAAATGACCGGAATAGAAATATCAACGCTTGATGTAGATACATTAGGCGGATTAATTTTTACATTGCTCGGGCGTGTACCAAAAGACCATGAGAGTATTGAGTATGGGAATTATTTATTTACAATCGAGACTATTTCTGGTAGAAAGATTAAAAAAGTCAGAATAGTGAAAAAAGAGAATGATTATGAGAAAACAGAAGATTAGTTTAGTTTTTGCCTTGTTATTTATTTTTTCATTGCCGCTTTTCTCGGAAACGGCTGTGTCGTATTATCAAAAAGCAAAAGAAGCTTTTGAAATCAGAGAAGCGTACGAGGAAGCGATAGATTCTCTTAGGTTGGCTCTTGAAAAAAATCCGAAATATCTCGAAGCTTTGAAACTTTTGTCGGAAGTTTATTTTGAATCGGGAAATTATGAATATGCTTACACTAATATAAATAAAGCTTTGATTTATGCTCCGAATCGTTCCGATTTAGTTCTTTTCTCTGCCGATATTGAGACAAAGTTGAAAATGTACGATTTGGCACAAGCAAAATATGAAAAAATTATAAAAGAAGATCCGCTGAATATGACAGCTTTTAACGGGCTTGCAAATCTTTATCTTGAAACAGACAGAAAGATTCAGGCTAAGAATACTTTGCTGGAGATTTTAAAAGCTGATTCGGATAATTGCAAAGCTCTTTTAAAACTTGCGTCTTATTACGAAAAAGAAGATAAAGCAAAAGCTTACGAATGCTACAAGAAGAACATTCAATACAATTCGTTAGAAGATAAAGTTTACTACGCATATTCATTGTTTTTGTTCAATGAAGGAAAGTTACGTGACGCCGTGGAACAAATAAAGACTGCTATCGAAATTAAAGAACGTGAGTCTTATTTTACAATGTTGGGTAAATACTATTTGTATTTAAATCAGCCGGATAAAGCTGTAGAAGCATTTTCAAAATTGTCTACGGAAAAATCTCTGAATTTTTATTATTTAAGTCATGCATATTCTATGACAGGCGAGGATAAAAAGGCTGTATCGAGCTTGATGAAATGCTTGGGGATGACAGAAGAAGATGAGTTTGCGTCTATATTTTTAGATAATACGTTGCAAGAGTTTTTCCCGGTATCCAATAATTGGAGAAAACAAAGATCCGGTTATTATTATCAGACAGCTATGGAAAATAAAAAGACTGCTTTTTATGATAAATATCTTTATTCATTACGAAGAGCGATAATGCTTAATCCGTACAATATCGATGCAAGACTTGAGCTGGTAGAATATTATTCCTGCAATAATTTCCCCGAACGAAGTTTGCGTGAGCTTATTTTAGCCGGAGATTTCTCTGCTTCTAAAGAGATTAAAGACAGAATAACAATGGAAAGCAGAAATGCATCATTTCGTTTGGGAAAAGAATGGAAGATTAATCAATATAATGTGGAAAATGAAGTATGCTTAATTCCGTTATTTGTAAATCAGGATATTTCGAATCCTCATTATAAGGCAGAGCAAATGTATGCTTTTTATTTAAAGGAGCTAAGCAGCGATAAATACATATATGAAATAGTTCCTTATACAGACAAAAATTATTCTGCTGCAGAAAAAATGGAAATAACTAAAAAAATACCGAATTTTATGCCTTACTTTGTCGATTTAACAGTAAGTGAAGAAGATATTTCTGTCGGAGCGACTTTGGCATTGAAAAATGCTATGAACGGGGAAACTATAAAAGAGTTACGTACGTATCAAACCGGTAATGACCGGGTGATTTCTACTGCGTCATCATTATTGGCACAATTAGACTCAGTGATTCCGTTTAGAGCGAAGTTATTAAAAATTTCAGATGACAAGGCGATAATCAATGCCGGTCGTCGTTCAGGTGTAAAATTGAAAGATTCATATTACATCATAAAGAATCAAAAATATCCGCTTCAGATGGGAACAGTGAAGTATTTGGTAGATAAGAACAGTATAAAGGGGAATGCAATAGTCGTGAAAGTTGACGAAAATATTGCGGAGATAAAATTCAAAGATAATGACTTTTTCCGTGATATTGATGTCGGTGATTTTGTAATTCTTCATTGATGACTGACTTAGAAATGAAGTTTTAATATCAGAGATTCTGGAATATTCTTTTCTGTTCTGGTCTTTCTTAGAAAGTTCAGAGCAGTTTTTTATTTTTTGCATTTATAAAGGAGATAGAAAATGAGTAATGTAAAATACGTTTTTGTTTCAGGGGGCGTTTGTTCATCTCTAGGTAAAGGGATTGCTGCGTCATCTATCGGGACTTTGTTGGAGTCACGAGGATATAAAATTCAAATGGTCAAAGTTGACCCGTATATAAATATTGATGCAGGTACTATGAGCCCGTTTCAACATGGTGAAGTTTATGTAACCGATGACGGAGCAGAGACAGATTTGGATTTGGGAAATTATGAACGTTTTACTAATGCATCTATTTCCAAACGTAATTCCGTTACTACTGGACAGGTTTATCAGGAAGTAATTGAGCGTGAAAGACGCGGTGATTATTTAGGTAAATGTGT
>JAXJQT010000105.1:0-3368 GCA_036311025.1 Spirochaetota bacterium | reverse complement strand
CGTATGGGCTCCTAATGCACAGCGAGTAAGCGTTGTAGGGGATTTTAATAATTGGGACGGACGTAAAGACCCGATGGATTTGCTCAGTGATTCCGGAATTTGGGTTTTATTTATAGAAGGTTTGAAAAATGGGGACATTTACAAATATGAGATAAAAACGAAAAGCGGTTCATTGCTTGAAAAATCCGACCCTTATGCGGTTTATTCCGAAATGCGTCCTAAGACAGCGTCTGTAGTTTATTCACTTGACGGTTATCATTGGAATGATGATGAATGGATTAAAAGACGTGCAGAGCGTGATAATAAAAAAATGCCGGCAAGTATTTATGAAGTACATTTAGGTTCATGGAAAAAACGAAATGACGGTTCTTTCATGAGTTACAGAGAGCTTGCCGATGATTTGATTCCTTATGTTAAAGAACTTGGTTTTACTCATATAGAATTACTTCCTATAGAGGAACATCCTTTTGACGGTTCGTGGGGATATCAGGTAACAGGTTATTTTGCAGCTACGAGTCGTTTCGGAGAGCCTAAAGATTTGCAATATTTTATTGATAAATGTCATGAAAATAATATCGGAGTTATTCTGGATTGGGTTCCGGGACATTATCCGAAAGATGCACACGGATTGATAAATTTTGACGGAACAGCTTTGTATGAGCATGCAGATCCTCGCAAAGGGGAACACATGGATTGGGGAACTAAAATCTTCAATTACGGTCGACTTGAAGTTAAAAATTTCTTGATTTCAAATGCGATGTATTGGATTGATAAATTTCACTTTGACGGTTTACGTGTAGATGCCGTAGCTTCTATGCTTTATCTTGATTATTCAAGACGTGAAGGTGAGTGGATTCCTAATCAATTCGGCGGACGTGAAAACTTAGAAGCGATAGAGTTTATGAAACATTTGAATTCTATTATGGAACAGTATTATCCGGGTGTATATATGATTGCCGAAGAGTCGACTTCTTTCCCAAGTGTGTCAAAACCGGCGTATCTCGGAGGTTTGGGATTTAGTTTTAAATGGAATATGGGTTGGATGCATGATACGCTTTCATATATTCAAAAAGACCCTGTCTACAGAAAATATCATCACGGTGAATTAACGTTTAGTTTTGTTTATGCGTGGAGTGAAAACTTTATTTTGCCGATTTCTCATGATGAGGTTGTTCACGGAAAAGGTTCTATGATTAATAAAATGCCGGGTGATTATTGGCAAAAGTTTGCTAACTTAAGAGCTTATTATGCTTATATGTGGACTCATCCGGGTAAACAGCTGTTATTTATGGGACAAGAATTTGCTCAGTTTAACGAATGGAATGCTGAAAAATCGTTGGAATGGGATTTGTTGGGATATGATTCGCATAAAGGAATACAAAAATGTATCGCGGATTTGAATAAAGTTTATCGTGAAAATCCGGCATTGTGGCAAAAAGATTGTTCTACCGATGGTTTCTATGGAATCAATTGCGGCGACAGTGACAACAGCGTTATTTCATTTATCAGATACGGAGAAAATCCGGGCGATTTCGTAGTTGTAGCAGTGAACTTTACTCCGGTAGAAAAAGAATCGTATCGACTCGGTGTTGATGAAAATTGTTATTATGAAGAAATCTTTAACAGTGATTCACAAATGTACGGCGGTAGTAATTTCGGTAATGCCGGCGGTGTTTGGTCATTTACTGAAGGTTCTCACGGAAAGCCTTTCTCTATTGATATAAAATTACCGCCTTTGGGAGCCGTTATTTTTAAACCAAAACGATAAGAATAAAACTGTAAATGTTTAAAATTGCAGAGGTTTTGCGAAATGTTTATTTTCGACAAAACTCTGCAATTTTTTTTTGACTTTTGCATGTTTTTATAATTTAATGCAGCTGCAAAAACTGGTTGTTGGGGTGACATTTTGAAAAAGATATTTAATCAGGAATATATGAATAACAGAAAAAAATATTTTCCTGATATTTTGGATGAAAATTGGAATGATTGGCAATGGCAACTTCGCAATGTAATAACCGAAGCGACAGAGTTAAAAAAGTTTTTCCCGGAAATTGATGTTGAATCAATTGATAAAGTTGCGGCACGTTTTCCTTTTTCTGTAACTCCTTATTTTTTGTCATTGATAAATAATGATGTACCTTTGTCTGACCCCGTAGGAAAGCAAATTATTCCGGATATTCGAGAATTTGATTTTGATTCACGCTTGATTTTAGATCCTTTTAGAGAAGAGACTGAGCGTTCGCCGTTGCCTTGTGTAGTGCAACGTTATCCTGATAGAATTATTTTGGTTACAACTAATTTTTGTCCGGCGAAATGTCGGTATTGTACAAGGAAGTGGAATTGGGATAAATGTAATACGCTGACAGCTGAAATGTTAAAAGATGTAGTGGTTTATTTAAAATCACATCCGCAAATTCGTGAAGTAATATTAACTGGCGGAGAGCCGTTTTTATTGAATTTAAAATTTCTAGATAATATACTTTCTGCTATATCATCTGTGGACAGTATAGAAGTGATTCGTATCGGTTCAAGAATTTTATCGTTCTTACCTCAACGAATAACTGATGATGTGACGGCTGTTTTGTCTAAATATTCTCCGATTTGGATAGTGACTCATTTTAATCATCCTAACGAATTTACCCAAGAAACAGAAAATGCGGTAAAAAAGATTTTACGCAGCGGTTGTGCGTTGTGTAATCAAAGTGTTTTGTTGAAAGATATTAATGATAATGCAGAAGTAATGAAAGAACTTGTACATGCATTGCAGAATATTCTTATTAAGCCTTATTATATTTTTCATCCCGATTTAATAGAAGGTACGTCACATTTTCGAGGTAGTATCGAAAATGGAATTCAAATAATGAAAAGTTTACGCGGATATACCGGAGGAATTTGTGTTCCATACTATGTAGTAGACTTACCTGAAGGTGGGAAAGTACCGTTATTACCGGAATATATCTTGAAAAAAACAGAAAACGGTATTTTATTTTCAAATTATGAGGATAAAGAAATCTTTTATAACGGTAATTCCTGAATGTAAATGTCTAATGCTTGTTTTTATTGCTATAAAATGATATATTACACACCATTCGAAAAAAGAGGTTTTTTTCTTGAATATCTCAAAAGAGACAATCACTCTTATAAAAGAAAATGTCGATATTGTTGATGTTGTTTCAGATTATGTAAGGACTCTCAAAAAATCCGGGAAAAATTGGTTGGGATTATGTCCTTTTCATAATGAGAAACATCCGTCTTTTACCGTTTCAAATGAAATAGGTTTTTATAAATGTTTTTCTTGCGGGGAATCGGGAGATGTTGTCCGATTTTTGATGAAGATTGAAAATATTTCTTTTGTAGAGGCTTTGGTG
>JAXJQT010000104.1:0-3336 GCA_036311025.1 Spirochaetota bacterium | reverse complement strand
TTTTTATTGGAAATTTGATACAAATGAATATCCTACATTTAAAGTATTACAAATGACATTCAGATCGGAAGATGAAGACGGCAACTACGGCGAGGACGCCATAACAATTTACGGAGACAGTGAACGACCGGTATTTATCGGCGATGTAAGTCCGGCTAATAATTCGAATATATTGAAAGAAAATGTGTTTACCGGAATAGTGTCAGACAATGTCGATGTTGTTTCGGTGACAATAAAAGCGGACGGTTCGGCATGGAAAGAAGACGTTATTTGTAATCTTGGAGAAGCAAAAAAAGTAGACGGAAAAACAGTAAGAACTTTTACGTCAAGAGCGATTTTGCCGACAGAGTTCGGCGGATGGGCAGACCGAGAGTTTACTGTAACGGCTACAGATACATCCGGTAATACATCAGTTCAGATAATTACACTCAAAGGAGATAAAACAAAGCCGGTTGTAAAGTTTGTCGATGAAAACGGCAATGAGGAAGAAAGCGGAAACTACGTGACAAAAGATAAGATTTTGAATGTACGTATAACACCTGCAAAATTTGAAGACGGAACTTACAGAGAAATAAAGAGTGTAACATATTCCTCCGGAACTCAATCGGCGACGCCTTTATCCATAAACAAAACAGGCGATGACTATACGGCACAAATAAAAGTAGCCGACTTAGGTAATATATCCGGTGATGTGACATTACAAGTGATAGCCATCGATGACGAAAAGAATGACGGATTAGGAACAAACTATTTTATAGTAGATAATGAAGAACCGAACGAATTGGCAATTACATCGCCGTTATTATCAAATAAATCATACATTACAGGATTGACATCATCAATAAATGACATAAATGAAAACGAGATTTCATATTATCAAAATGAAAAGATGCTGTTAAAAGGGGCAGTATCGGACAATTATAAAATTAACAAAACCTGCTTGAGTATTTGCAAAATAGATTCAGATACTGCGGAATGTGAAATAACATTAGACTATGATCAAAATGGAAAAATACAAGTTAGCGTTACAGGCAATAAAGCAGCCGGACTGGTAGTGAAACATTCAGGAATACCGGGGAACTTTACATTAGAATTAGATACTACAAAACTTGATGACGGAAACTATGCATTACATACTACATCGTATGACGCCGCCGGCAACAGCAAAAGTTGGGGAAATGAAGATGCTGACGAATATTACTTTAAGGTATTGCAAGACGCCGACAAGCCTCGAATTACATTTAATATAGATTTTAATGAAGATTCAGCACAAATATTTCCCGGAACAAAGCTTAAAGGTTCGGTAATAGACGATGATTGTGTAAAAGACAGCGGATTAAAATATATTTTAAGTACTTCAATAAAAACAGAAGAGGCAGCAAAAGAAGAATTTGCAAAGCAAGATTCAGCAGAAGTAAAATTGTTACCGGTAAGAAAATTTACTCGCAGTGATTGGGAGTTGAAATCGTTCCAAACAGTGGGAGAATATTATTTGTATATGATAGCAGAAGACATAAACGGTAAAGAAAGCGAAATGTACAAGCGAAAGATTAGCGTTATTTCGACAAGCGGACCTTTTATAAAATCTATTTCTACGGAAAAAGGAAATAACGGGGCAGAGGCGAATGGTTATTACAGTGCAGATGTAAGAATAAAAGTTTCGGCTACCGGCGGTTCGGCGAACTTGAAATATATGTATTATCGTTTGACGTCAGCAAATAATTCCGGGGCAGTTTCGGAAGAAACGGAAGAGCATTCCGGGACAGCTGATAGTTTTAGATTACCGAACAATGCAGTATTGGGAAAATGGCATAAATTTGAATTTTCAACATTGCAAACGGACAAGGACGACATAATATTTGAGTTTGACTCAAAAATGTTTGCAGCCGGAAAAACAGATACAATTAACGTAGAAGTAAAATGTGAAAATGATAATGAGAATGCGGGGGACAGATTTTCTGTAGTCGTAAAAGATAAAATAGCAATAGACAATCAAGCACCTACATTGAAAATAACAGTACCTAGTGATAATGCTGACGTAAATAAAGAAATAGAAATAGGCGGCAGTGTCAACGACATCGGTGTGGGTGTTAAAAAAGTTTATGTAAGCTATAAAACCGATGTTCCGGCAGATTTGAAGGAAGCAGATATTACCGGTAATTTGGCAGGAACTGCGACAAAAGACAAATGGTGTGAACTGACATTAAACGGCGTTTCATGGGAAGGGAAATTTGACACAACAACTATTCATAACCAATCAAATACACTGATTCATAATCTTACGGTAGCAGCAGTGGATTTGTTCGGCAATGTTACCATTGTGAAAAAGCCGATAAAAATAAACCAAGACGGGGATCGTCCGATAGTGAGATTGCAAAACCTTAATTTATCTACCGGCGGAACGATTTTACACAAATCAGGTTTTATCTACGGTACAATTTCCGATGACGACGGCGGAAATGCGATAGTTTATATTTCAGAAGACGGCGGAGAAAGTTGGAGTGATGATTGTTACGAGAACGGCTCTTGGGAATATACTTTTGACGAAGACGGAGAAAAAAAACTGGCATTTAAGATTATAGATTCAGCAGGACATATTTTTACTTCTGCTGATACAAGCGGTTTGACAGTACCTAAGATAGTAGATTCTGCCGGTAATGAACAACCAAAAAGTATATTTACTATAACTGTGGATACTGAATCTCCAGAAATGACAGAAATATATTTTAATAAGAAAACAAATGAAAAACCGGATTTCCCCGCAAGCAAAGATGTAGATACATCTGTATGGTCTGACTCATTCACCGGAAAAACATTCGGCGGAACAGAGAATGCGATGTGGTTTTTGATAGGTGGTACGGATGAAAACGGAATTGCAGATTGCAAACTGACTACAAAAGACAGCGGTGTGACAATAACAGGGGATGAAATACAAACTTTCGCAGATACATCGTTTTACAGATACAAAATAGACATATCCGCTGTAAAATCGATATCAATAACTTTCAAAGTAGAAGTAAAAGATAAGTCAGGGCTTATGACTCAAAAATCTTTTACGGTAAATATTGATAATACAGCTCCGGAAGTAAACATAACAAGTCACAGCAACGGCAACAATGTTTACGGAACAGAGCCTAACACACTAAAAGGGGCAGTAAGTGAAAGTGATAGCAAAATCGAATATGCTTTGACTAAAGACGAATCTGCTCCTGCAGACAATGAATATATTGAAATCGGAAAATCTTCAAATTGGGAAATCAATTTTAAAGATGATAATCTTTTGAATAATAAGCTTAAAACGCTTTACGGAATAGCAGCAAATACAACAGTATTTCC
>JAXJQT010000103.1:0-1644 GCA_036311025.1 Spirochaetota bacterium | reverse complement strand
GTACACGCTCCAGCATGACCGGCTGAACATCCGTAGTTTTCACATCAAGGTTTGTCCCATGCAAAGCATTATAAAGTGAAATAAAATTTTCTTTCGCTGTGATGTCGTGTGCGAATAAATCAACAAAAACCGAATCCTTGTAATTACGATTTGTTTTTTCTTGTGTCATAAACTTTTCCTGTAGATATAGATTAGGAAACTTTTGTTATTCCGTGACAACTTTGCTGTCTGCAAAAACAATATTTCCATATACTATAAACAAGTTTTTTTTCAAAATATTGCACGCTTCGGAAAAAAAGTTGAAGTTCTTTCGTGAAACGCCATTTAAACGGCATTTAAGACCGTGCAGTTCGGCATTGTTTTACCGGTAAAAATGGAGGAAATAGAGACAAAAAAGGGACTGTCTAATAAGTTTTGTCATAGTGAAGAGATTCCGAAACAAGTTCGGAATGACACTATGATTTGTATTTATTGGACAGCTCCCTTGTCTTTACTGTTGAGAGATTACTTTATAGACACAATTTCTGTAACCATTGTCTTAACAGGTCTTTTTAATTTTGTACCGTTAGTTTTCAAGATAATTTTGTAAGTGTTATCTTTTTCTAAGGTATCTGGCAGAAAGAACTCTAAAGTCTTGCTTGTATTTCTGATGATTTTATCAGACTCAATTTTTATCCAAGTAGTTTCGTCATCAGAAAATTTTCCGTCCTCATCGCAAGCTACAAAGAATATTCCGCTGTCATCGCCGACAATTTTCAATTTACCGCCTTCAATTCTTACTATTTTTCCGCCGGTCAGTGTGCCGTCTGTATTTCCGGTAAATAAATCGATAACAGAATCAATCATCGGTGCAGAAGACGCTATGGCAATTTTTTTAATCGTTAAATTGCTTACCGTGTTATTCAACTCTTTTGACGGCGTAAACTTTACTTGAAGCTTACCGACTTCCGCAGTTTCCGGAGTATTTCCCGTAGTATTTGAAGCTGCGATATAAAACTTACCCAAATCAAAAAGATTTACTGCTTCCCCTTTTTGCAAAGCCTCAAGCATTTCTACTTTTAAAAGAGAAAGTATGTGTTTTACATTAATCGGATTTACACCGATATCTTTCTTTTGCATTCTTGCAATCAAATTATCTACGTCTACATTTACACAGTCAAATCGTGCATAATATTTATTTCCGTTCTGAAACGGATTAGTATATAACGTTACATTTCCGTTTCCGCCGATATCGTTAAAAATAATGTTTGTAGTATTGCTCATATTCAAGTCCTCACTGTATATATAAAGTTTAGTATCCTTACCGAAGAGAGCAACTTCGATAGGAAGCGTTAAAATTTTCTCATGATTGTAAACACGAGAAAATCCGGTTGACTGACAGCAATAAACAAAGATATATTTCAAAAGCCACTTTAAAATTGACATCTTTGTTGCATGTCTGTTACAAGCCTTTAGAAGTTGCGTTATGAAAAACAAACCTATTGCTTTTCTGCTACTTTTAAAGGTTTATTATTTTTACCCGGACAATAGCATCACCTCCGTTTATATATTTCAAGATTCCCACAGGAAACCTTGTTTGTCATAAAGGAAAATTTGCGTATTTTATGCAAATATCCCATGTTGACTATTGATAAGTCGAATTCC
>JAXJQT010000102.1:0-4290 GCA_036311025.1 Spirochaetota bacterium | reverse complement strand
TGATGCCCATTTAGTGGAAAAACCTTTCGACGATACATTTGTTGTGAAACTCGACAGAGTATTTTGTCATGAAATAACTACTCCGATTGCGATTACAGATTTGGAAGCACGAGGAAAAGACAGGGTTTTTGACCCTACAAAAATTAAAGCTGTTATTGACCACGTAACACCTTCAAAAGATTCTAAGACAGCGGAACAATCTAAAATTTTGAGAGATTGGGCTAGACGTCATAATATCAAAGATTTCTTTGATGTGGGACGTAACGGCGTGTGTCACGCAATTTTCCCGGAAAGCGGTTTTGTTCGCCCGGGATTTACATTGATAATGGGTGACAGTCACACTTGTACACACGGAGCTTTCGGTGCATTTGCTGCCGGAGTAGGAACAACTGACCTTGAAGTAGGTATCTTAAAAGGCGTTTGTTCGTTCAAAACTCCTAAGACTATCAAATTTGAATTAACAGGAAAATTGCAGCCGGGCGTATATGCCAAAGACGTGATTTTGTTTGTAATCGGACAAATCGGTGTAAACGGTGCAACTAACTGTGTAATGGAATTTTCCGGAAATATCATTGATGAAATGAGTATGGAATCTCGTATGACATTGTGTAATATGGCTATCGAAGCCGGCGGAACATCAGGAATTTGTTATCCGGATATGGTTACCGTAGATTACTTGTGGCCACATATCAGCGGTGAGTACGAAAGCAAAGAAGCTGCATTGAAAGAATTCTCTCAATGGAAAAGTGATGATGACGCTCAGTACGAAAAAGTTTACAAATTTGATTTGTCAACTTTGGAACCGATGGTAACTTTCGGTTACAAACCTGACCAAGTAAAAACTATCCGTGAAATGGAAGGAACTCCTGTAGACCAGATTTACATCGGAAGTTGTACAAACGGTAGAATCGAAGATTTAAGAATTGCAGCAGAAGTTCTTAAAGGAAATAAAATTGCCGACAGTGTGCGATGTGTGTTGAGTCCTGCAACTCCTAAAATTTACAAAGATGCCTTGAAAGAAGGTTTAATCGATATTTTTATGGAAGCCGGCGTATGTGTGACAAACCCGACTTGCGGTGCTTGTCTGGGTATGAGTAACGGTGTTTTGGCAAACGGCGAAGTTTGTGCTTCAACAACAAACAGAAACTTTAACGGTAGAATGGGAAAAGGCGGTATGGTTCACTTGATGAGCCCTGCAAGTGCTGCGGCTACTGCAATTACCGGAAAAATTACTCAATCACCTCTTTTTAAAGGAGCAAAATAATGAAAGATTTTAGCGGAAAAGTATTATTTCTTGATCGCAGTGATATAAATACTGATGAAATCATCCCAGCAAAATATTTGACTGAGATTACAAAGGCGGCATTGAAGCCTTATGTTTTAGAAGATTTGAAACTTGACGGTTTTGATCCAAAGAAAGACATTGAAGGAAAAAAAGTTATCATTACACGTGAAAACTTCGGTTGCGGTTCAAGCCGTGAACATGCACCTTGGGCATTGGAGGTAAACGATATTTACACAGTAGTAGCTGTAAATTTTGCTCGTATATTCCGTCAGAATATGTACAACTGCGGAATGCTTGCTGTTGATATGGACGCTGCAATTGTAGACGATATGTTTGCAAATTTTGCCGGAAAGGAAACTTTTGCTACTGTAGATACTGAAAAAACTACAATCACATTGAAAGCCGGAGATTTGGAAAAAGTTTATACATTCAAACTTGAAGGTTTTGATAAAGCATTAATCGACAGCGACGGTTGGGTCGGTTATGCAGATATGAAATACTAAAAAAAAGTCGCAATTAAAGTGTACTTTTAAAAAGTAAAAAGCTTTTTAAACGGTACACTTTTTTTGTATACAGACATAAAAGTATTACCTCGTTGCAAAAAAGCAGCGAAGTGACTTTTGCAAGGAGTTAAAATATGACAACAAATGAAAAATCACGTCCGGATTGGGATGAATATTTTTTAGACATTGCACGAGTCGTAGCAGAGAGAGCCTCATGTCTACGCAACAAAGTCGGAGCCGTCATTGTAAATAACAAGGATATCGTGAGTACCGGATACAACGGAGCACCCAGCTACCAAAAAAATTGTCTTGAAATAGGGAATTGTTATCGTAATGAACATAATATCGTATCCGGTACGTGCCTTGAGCAATGTCGTGCTGTGGGTAGTCACGCAGAATCCAACGCTATCAGTTTGGCTGCAAGAAACGGGCATTCTACATTCGGTGCGACTATCTATATTACCGGACATTATTTTTGTTGCAACCAATGTAAAGCTTTGATTGCAAATGCAGCGATTAAACGTGTCGTACTGGAAGACCCTAAAGGTGAAATCCATGAATTCTTTCCGGAAAAAGACTGGACCGTACATCCGATAGATCAGAATTAACAAAGAGAACAAATATGAAGATAGTAGATATTCATACGCACACATTTCCGCCGTCAGTTGCAGCCAAAGCTATTTCCAAATTGGAAGGAACATCTTCTACCAAGGCGATAGGCAGCGGACTTGAAGATGACTTGCTTGTTTCTATGCAAGAAAGCGGTGTCGATATCAGCGTAGTGGCTCCGGTTGCCACATCGCCGAATTGTCACAGTATAAATTTAAAAAGCATTGCCTCCCGAGAAAAAAACGGGGAATCATTGTATTTTCTGGGAGCATTACATCCGAATACGCCGAATATCCGTGAAGAGATTGCTTTTTTAAAAGAAAATGGTTTCAACGGAGTAAAACTTCATCCGGATTACCAAGATTTTTTTGTAGATGAACAAAGAATGTTTCCTATTTACGAAGAACTGGAAAAACAGGAAATGTTTTTGTTGTTGCATTGCGGAGAAGATGTAAGTTTTGTCAATTCCGGCAAAGGAAATCCGTCACGTACGGCAAAAATATTGAAGCAGTTTCCCGAATTGAAAATCATCGCAGCACATTTGGGCGGTTATCTGCGTTGGGATGAAACACTCGAACATCTGGGCGAATATGAAAATGTATGGCTCGATACTGCTTATTGTGCGTTTAAACCGGAGCAGCAAACCATGTTGAAAATCATAAATACATTTACAAGTAAAAAAATCTTACTCGGCAGTGATTGGCCGTGGATGGAACAGAAAAAAAGCATTGATTACATAAAGAGTTTGCCTATCAGTGAAGAACAAAAAAGCGACATATTAGGCGACAATGCATTGAGAGTTTTTATAAAATAAAAAAAGTGTACCTCTTGAAAAAATCAGACTCTCAGAGAGGTACACTTCAAGGTTTTAAAGATAAACTTTATTTGTTTATCTCACAGACTACTTTTCGCCGAGAAAAAGCCGTGCAGCTGTATTGTAAAAATAATCATCTGCGACATCTGGCATCAATTCATCGACAGTTTGCATTATACCGCGATAATATCTAAAATGTTCTTCTCCGTCGATTGGCAAATCCGAACCAAACATTACACGATTTTTTATACTGCTGCGTAACGCATTTACCGTTACATCCATCGGACACCAAGCCGTGTCACAGTAAAGATTTGCTTCTTTTTTTGCGACAGCTTTGGTTATCATTTCTATGGTAAATTCACAATTTCCCATTAAATTTATATGATAAAGAACTACAGGCACTTTCGGGTGACGTTTGGCAAGCATATAAATTTTCATAGGGTCAGATGCTCCCGGAGCTGAATGAAACACACACGGTAAATTGTGAGCTTCGGCAATTTCAAGATACGGGTCGTATATTTTATCATTTGCGTCTATACCGATAAGAAACGGATGAAATTTTAATGCCGTAAATTTGTATTCATTCAAAACTTGCTCTAGTGCATCCGGTGTAGAATGTCCCACCTGACAAACGGCGGCAGCGTACAATACTCCCTCATTTTTTTTACACAGTTCTATCGTCTGGCGGTTTGCGTCCGATTCATTAATCAACGGTACGCCGCCTTCGACATGATTTTGAGTTTCCAGTCCGGAAAGATTTGAAATTAACACTTTTGATATTTTCTCTTTTTTGATGACATCAAAAAGTAATTCATCACAATTTATTCTATCCGGCCACGAACCGTTGTGACCGTGAATATCAAATATTTTTCTTTGGCTATTCATGAGTTTATTCTCCTTAAAGAGCATTTATATTTATCGATTTAAAATAAAAATCCAAAAAGTTCCAATTAGTTTAATATTCGGAAGCTTCTTTATAAAGGATAAATATATAAAAAATAAGTTAAATTACAAATATATAAAAATAGTCTATGTTGCAGATTAGCGGGCTTTAGTGTATAAAAGTCTGTCATTATTAT
>JAXJQT010000101.1:0-2640 GCA_036311025.1 Spirochaetota bacterium | reverse complement strand
ATATAAAAACATGAACAAAGAAACATTTTCTATTTTTTTCACAACGTTATTATTTTTAATAAGGTAACTTATTGCAAAATAAAAGCTTTATTGTACTGATTGCTTTTTTGTGATAATTTACGCTGATTTTCTCTGTTTATTAAGGAGCATATTCATGCAAAATGAAATCTTTTTGATTAAAATTTCCGGTGAAGATAAACCCGGATTGACATCCGCAATCACAGCAATTCTGGCTGAAAATAATATTAACATTCTCGATATGGGACAAGCCGTAATTCATAATACTTTATCCTTGGGAATCCTTGCCGAAATACCGGCAGATGACGGCAGCAACCGTTCCGTACTAAAAGACTTATTATTCAAAGCATATACATTAGGGATTCATATAGATTTTGAAGTAATCACAGCAGAAAGTTACGCTAACTGGGTAAGTTTGCAGGGAAAAGACAGATATATCATCACAATGCAAGCCGAAAAAATCACGGCGTTGCAAATTTCACAAGTAACTGAGCTTATCTACAAGCAAGGACTGAATATCGATATGATTACTCGTCTTTCCGGTCGTGTACCTTTGACAGAAAATGAATCCGACAAACATACAAGAGCCTGCATAGAGCTTTCCGTACGAGGAAAACCTAACGACATCCAACAAGTAACAGCCGGCTTTCTTGAAATCTCACAAAACTGCGGAATTGATATCGCATTTCAAAAAGATGATATTTTCCGTCGAAATCGCCGTCTTGTTTGTTTCGATATGGACTCTACGCTTATCCAAACGGAAGTAATAGTAGAACTTGCAAAAAAACACGGCGTAGGAGAAAAAGTTCACGAGATTACCGAATCGGCAATGCGAGGTGAAATCGATTTTAAAGAAAGTTTCCGTCGTCGTATTGCTTTGCTTGAGGGCTTGAGCGAAGATGTCATGCAAGACATCGCCGATAATTTACCGATTACAGAAGGTGCCGACCGACTTATTACGCAACTGAAAGCTTTAGGATATAAAGTAGCCATTCTTTCCGGTGGTTTTACATATTTCGGCAAAACTTTGCAAAAACGTTTCGGAATCGACTACGTATTTGCAAACGAACTCGAGATAAAAGACGGTTTCTTAACAGGTAAACATTTAGGGGAAATTGTAGACGGGGAACGCAAAGCATTTTTATTAAAAGAGCTTGCAAAAAAAGAACAGATACAATTGGAACAAGTCATCGCAGTCGGTGACGGTGCAAATGATTTACCGATGTTGAAACTTGCCGGATTGGGAATCGCATTTCATGCAAAACCTATCGTGAAAAAAAATGCTTCACATTCTATTTCTACTGTTGGATTAGACGGTATACTTTATTTACTCGGACTTCGAGACAGAGATATCGACCTTTAATCCAGATTTTCCAATGCCGCTTGAAAGTTTTGTTGTTTTTCATTCTTTTTTGCTTGAGCTTCAATATTTTGATAGCGGCTTGGTTGTCCTTGTCTCTCACGCTCTTTTTGGCTTTCCAATTGGAACTCTACCATTTTTTGAAAAATATCCATCAACGGTTCAAACGACGTACCGCTGTCTTCCAGTGAGTTTTGTTTAAACTCATTCAATAAATAATAACAAGATTCTATAGTAGAAAGATAATCTCGTGCAGGTTGCCTTTTGAAGGTAAACTTAGATTGATACCCGGCAGACGGCAAAAATGAAATCTTTTGTAACGCTTGAAGATTTTTGCTTAGTTTCATCATTTTTTTCGCAATTAACCATGTTGCATCTACTACTATCACCAATATTCTTTTATTTTCAGACGTAACTTTCAATGTTTCAGATTTTGCGGTAAGAGCATTCTCGTCCGGATAAAGTACAATCGGGAAATACTGAGGGTCCGACAACAAGTCATTCAAACGCTTATTATGAGTAAAATCAATTCCTATTATAATTTCAGAATCCACTAAAGATAAACAGGCAAGTCGTCCGGTTCCGGTCTTTTGTTTGTAAGCTTCTTTGGGATGCATCAAAAATATGACTTTGCATTTGGTAGGAATCTCAGTGATGTATTTACAGTAACACGACTTTTTAGGACGAAAACATTTATAACATTTCACACACATATTTGCTTGCATCTCTCTTTTTCTTAAGTTTCTGTTTATTTACAAAAAAACGCCGAGAAATCCCGGCGTCTTATATTTTTTATTGATATTATTAATCTAATTTGCAGATTAAAGATTCTCCGTCCATATCAGCCGGTTTTTCCATTCCCATACATTCAATCATTGTAGGAATCAAGTCTGCCAATCTTCCGCCTGTTACTTTCAAGCGGATTTTATCTTTTTGTAATTCCGGACGATTTGAAATCAATGACAACCAAACAAGGTTTGTAGTATGTGATGTCATAGGTTTTCCTGTAATGTAATCAACCATCTGTTCTGCATTACCGTGGTCAGCAGTTACAAGAACTACCCCGTCATTTGCAAGAGCTGCATCTACTACGGCACCTACACATTCGTCTACTACAGCACAAGCTTTTACTGCAGCATCGTAAACACCGGTGTGCCCTACCATGTCAGGGTTTGCATAATTCAATATCACAACATCGTATTTTCCGCTGTTAATAGCTTCCACTGCTTTGTCTTTTACTTCGTAAGCACTCATTTCAGGTT
>JAXJQT010000100.1:0-3425 GCA_036311025.1 Spirochaetota bacterium | reverse complement strand
TACAATGGGAGCCGTCGCTGAAATGTTTCGAAAGTGGAACGGTACATTGCGAAGTGATCATCCGGCACGTTCCGTAGCAGCTTGGGGAAAACACGCCAAACATTTAACCGACAATCACGATTTATCAAATATATTCGGAGAAGGCTCACCTTTAAGCAAACTTTACGACTTAGACGGCTATGTATTGTTAATAGGTGTCGGATACGACAAAAATACATCGCTTCATTTAGCAGATGCACGTGCCGCTTATCCCGGAAAACACAACTGTATAGAACACAGTGCTATCATGGAAAATGGTAAACGTGTTTGGAAAGCCTACGAAACTTTGTTCGTTGACGGAGAAGACTTTGAACAAATCGGAGAAGCTTTTGAACAAAACTGCAATGTACAAAAAGTCGATTTAGGAAACGGATTTATCAAACTGATGAAACAAAGAGAGCTCGTAGACTTTGCGGTCAAATGGATTGAACAAAACAGGAAATAAAATGTTTAGAGAACTTATCAGAAAAAACAAAGAACTTTCTTTTGATGAATGTATAAAAATTCTTACCAGTGAAAAACGCGGTGTACTTTCTGTCTTAGGTGACAACGGTTATCCTTACGGAATGCCGATGAATCATTTTTACAACGAAGATGACGGCTTTATTTATTTTCACTGCGGCAATTCCGGACATCGTCTCGATTCTTTAAAAAATCATAATAAAGTCTCATTTTGTGTTTATGACAGTGGTTCTCAAAAAGAAAATCATTGGGCATTAAATTTCAAAAGTGTAATCATTTTCGGATATATAGAAATTATTGAAGATAAAACGCTGATAAAAGAAATCACCACAAAGCTCTCACATAAGTTCACACAAGACGAAAACTACATTCAGACCGAAATTAAATCTGCATTACATAGAACGCTTTTATTAAAACTAAATATCGAACATGTCTGCGGAAAATCGATTATTGAAGCGTAAACACTCTCGATTATCAAACTGTAAACTGGTCAATCTGTTGATTCAATTCATCAATCGATTTTTTAACTTCTACAGAAATATTTTTCAAAGAAGATTCCGTTTCGTTTATTCTGTCTACACAACAAGTCATTCCCAATATCGCATTCTTTATTCCGTCCGTTGTTTTCTTCAAATTTTCGATTTGAGCAATAATTTGTTCATTATCTTTTGATATTTCCAACCCGGACGATTTAACTTTGTCCGTACTGTTGTTCATTGATACCAAAACATCATTCATTTGCATTGAACCTTCGTTTTGCTCTGCAATAGAATTTTTTATCAATCGTACAATGTCGTCTGTTTCCTCAATCTTATTTGCTACAGAATCAAATGCCTGCGTCGATTCTACAGACACATTTACAATATTAGAAATTGTATCTTTGATTCCGTTAAGATGAGTTCCGATAGTTTTTGATTGGTTTGCTGAAGTCTCGGAAAGCTTTCTGATTTCATCTGCAACAACACTGAACCCTTTTCCCGCTTCACCTGCATGAGCCGCTTCGATAGCTGCATTCATTGCAAGCAAATTTGTCTGTGACGCAATATTTTGAATAATTAAGTTGGCTTCTTGCAATAACTTAGACTGATTTACGATGTTCTCTATTTGAACATTAACATCTTTTTGTTTAGCCGATCCGGTCTGTGCACAGTAAAGCAAATCCGCAAAAGATTCTGACATCTTATCTATATTTTCACTTACCACACAGATATTATTTACCATCTTTTTCACGGCTTCCGAAGCGACACTGACATCCGATGCCTGAACTTCTAAAGTATTTTTAAAAGCTGAAATTGACATTGTCATATCATTAACAACATCTGACGTCTCCTGCACACTGTCAGTTTGTTTTACCAACTGTTCTCGCACTTTTTCGTTATTATCAACAATCAACAATATAGAAGCACTTGCATCCTCTGTACAATGTAACAAGCCTTCTCCCGCTTCAGATAAATTCTGACGTGATTTTTTTATACTTTTGACTAACGACTGCAAGAATTCAAAAAACTTATTGAAACTCACAATCACATCACCGATTTCATCTTTTGTCTTGGCTGGAATTCTTTTTGTCAAATCAGCATTTCCTAAAGCAATTCTGTCTGTTGATTCCTTAATCGATTCTTTTACCAATACCAACGGTTGCAAAAGAATCGTAACCACCACAAACACTAAAGAAAATGCAAAAATAACAAGTATGATAAATGAAATCGCTGTTATTTTGTTCATTTTAGTCAAACCCGAAAAATAAAAAGAATAATCTACAGTAGAAATAACCGACCAACTTGTTCCCGGAATCGTAGTATAAGCACTTACTTTTTTTTCATTAGTCGTTCCGTCTCTAAAAATTTCAATTCCTGTTTTGCCGGATAAAGAAGCCTCTAAAATCTTTGCAAAATTTTTGTCTTTGTTCTGTGCGTTATATTTTATCTCGCCACTATTCACATCTGCCAAAACAGTACGAGTCTGCATACTGTTTATCACCGGATGTACACCGTTTCCAAAGTCAATTCCGCTGACAATCTGTTCCAGTCGCTCACCACGAATTACAGAAACCAACGCACCGACAATCTCTTTGTTGTCACCATAAACCGGCACCGCATAAAACATGAGATTTTGTCCGGTAACGGCAGAAATCGCCGGGTCTGTGACAATTTCTTTGCCGGATAACGCCGTCTTTACATAAATTGAATTTGAAAAATCATGAAGCTTGCCGGATGCTAAAAGTGCAAAACCGTTTTTATCATAAAAAGCAACATTTTCGTATTTTTCCGGATTGAGCTTAACTATTTGAGAAAGCTGACTTGCCTTTTCTTTAAGAGATACATTTTCATCACGAATAAAAGGAAAAGAAGCGATAGATTTTAGAAGGGTAAACTCTCTGTCTTTTAGATTGATTACCTGTTTTTGTACATCATCAAGCTTACTTTTTAAAACTTGTTCCACCGAAGTCGTAAGCGACTGCTTCGTAATCACTCTGACAAAAAATGCCTCTACAGTCAAAGAAATCAAAAGGATTCCAATAATAAGGAGAAGCAATTTAAATTTAATACTTTTCATGAAAAAGTCTCCCTCAATGAAAAAAATACAACATTCTGATTATATCGCATTTTTACTTTACTTTTACAATAATAATTTTTATAAGGCAAAATTTGTCGCATTTAAGGATAAAAAAAGTGTACCTTCAAAAATTTTGACAGTACACTTTTAAAGACCTAACTGTTTAGTTGCATTTTCTATTCGTAAACTTTAAGTCCTACTGGCCAGAACTCACTGGTAACAATTTCTGTAGTATCTTCTTTTAAAGCATTAATTTGAAAAAATCCGTCTTTCTTGTGCATATTCAATGCTGCTAAAGCCATTGATTTTTCTACAAGTTCCGGAAATGCTGCAAAAACAGCTTCTTTACTTTCTTCATCAATTACATC
>JAXJQT010000099.1:0-1609 GCA_036311025.1 Spirochaetota bacterium | reverse complement strand
GTCTACGGTACACCTAAAACAGTTCCTATTACAGAAGATTTTCCTGTAGGAAATACGACAAATCCATACGGTGAAACAAAATTAATGATAGAAAGAATTCTGACTGACTATCAAAAAGCAAATACTGATTTCAATATCGTAATACTGCGTTATTTTAATCCGGTCGGAGCTCATGAAAGCGGAATGATAGGCGAAGATCCTAAAGGAATTCCAAATAATTTAATGCCGTATATATCACAAGTTGCCGTTGGAAAACTGGAATGTCTAAATGTTTTCGGTAACGATTATGATACACCGGACGGTACCGGCGTTCGTGATTACATTCACGTGGTAGACTTAGCAAACGGACACGTAAAAGCAATTGATTATTTAAAAAATCATAATGGATTATTTGTTTTTAATTTGGGAACCGGAAAAGGTTACAGTGTTTTAAATATGGTTAATGCGTTTTCAAAAGCTTGCGGTAAAGAAATAAAGTATGTTATAGCTCCCAGACGCAGCGGTGATATTGCACAATGTTATGCAAATCCGGAAAAAGCAGAAAAAGAACTTGGATGGAAAGCTATAAAAACTTTAGAAGATATGTGTGCCGACACATGGAATTGGCAATCAAAAAATCCTGACGGATATGAAAAATAACAAATAATATCTTTATATTATAAAGTGAGATTCTAACATCTCACTTTTTTTTATTTTTATGTAAACACCACTTACAAAACAATAAAATTTAAAGAAACAAATCATCTTCTGTTTCTTCATTATATTCTTTTTCAAAAAAAATTCCAATTTGAAATACCTTTTTATTACGGCGAAAGAAATAAAAAACATTCAACAATGCAAAACAAATTAGATAAATATTTTTTACTAAAAATTCCAAATAAGCTTGTAATCCACAAAATGATGATATATATTTAAATAAAATAAGAGATTGAGGTTAAAAATGTTCCTTTCTTGTCTTATGAAGAATTCAAAAATATTACATATAATGCTTGCTTTGTTTTTTTATGTTATCTCTATTTTAAGTTTATCTTATTTAAGTATCTGTCTTATATTATTTAGTATTTTTCTAATTACTCGTACAATAATCAATTTAATAAATAAAAATACAGACCTCTTACTTCTAAATTTCATACTAATTATTTTAAATACAGTTATAACGCTTCAACTTTCTAATCTACCCCAGAGTTTTTTGTTTCAAATCAAAGGCTTTATTGCCGGTGTATTTTTCATGTTTGGAAACATTGAATTGTTTAAACTCAGCATTTTAATTAAGGAAGAATCTTTGAAAAGCAAAAGAATGAAATATGGCAACGCTATAAATAATAATTCGGACAATCAAAAAATTATCAAAAATAAGGATTGTAATATAACCTGGGAAGAGTGGAAAGATTAGTAAAATAACTTTATTTGTTATAAAATATAGTATAAATAGCAATCTTTTAAAAAAAGATAAGGATTAAGTTTGATTGTACAGAATTTAATATTTCCATGTTTAGGTGACACTCAATTATACTTTCGTATCGATAACGGTAAAATTGATAATAAAAAAGTTTTCCTTGAAAAAAACGGCGTTTTAAAAACAAATACATTTTTCAATATCTTTTCTGCC
>JAXJQT010000098.1:0-1496 GCA_036311025.1 Spirochaetota bacterium | reverse complement strand
TTCCTAATCTATCTTTTTTATTGTTACGTTGCAGATAAATAGGACCGTTGTATACAATCATGATTCCCAAGAAAGGAATGAATTTAACCTCTTCTTTTGAAATAGGAACCGCAGAGGTTGTATTTATAAATGTAGTAATATCAAGCCATGATTGGTGATTACAGATGTAGATTGTTTTTCGTTTCTTGTCGATATATTCTTTTCCCTTAATTTTTAGATTGATATGACATAAAAGGTTATTGATAATAAACGACCAAGGTCTAAAAATCAGTTTAGATGCAATAGCAAAACGAGATTTCTTTTTTATAAATAACAACCAGAAAAAAAGAGGAATTGAACATAATGTCATGATAATCAGAGCCACATAAGTTATGATATTTAGCAAAAAATTAATAAAAAACATTTAGAAACTCCTTATCATCAATGTTCTAAAAATCAGCAGTTTTTATTTTGTTATATATTATAAAATGTTGCCCATAACTATATGAACAACATTTTATGTTTCAATTATTCAGTTTTTAAAAGTTCTACTTCAAATACTAAAGTCGCTTTCGGCGGAATAGGACCGTATCCGCGTTCTCCGTATGCCAAATAGTAAGGAAGAACAATGACTCTTTTTTCCCCTTCTTTCATATCTACCAAAGCTTCATCCCATCCAGGAATTACTCTGCCTACACCGATATTTACGTTGAACGGTTCACCTCGGTCATAAGAACTGTCGAACTTACTTCCGTCTAAGAAATATCCGGCATAATGAGCAGTTATGATTTTACCTTTTGTAGGTTGTTTTCCGGTTCCTTCTTTTAAAACGTAGTATTCCATTCCTGAAGGTGTTTTTTTCATTTCGATGTTTTCACATCCCAGATTTTTTAATAAAGCAACTTTTTTTGCTTCATTTTCAGCTTCTCTTTTTTTCAAGATTTCTTCTTGTTTTCCGAAAGCAGCCATAGCATTGAAAGCTTTTGCTTCGTCGCTTGTTCTGACAATTTCTATATTTTTGATAAATACTTCTTTGTACGGACGGTCGTTTTGGTCTACTTTGACTTTTCCGATTTCACGCACAACTTCCATTCCTTCTGTTACTTTTCCGAATACGGCATGACGACCGTCTAAGTGTGGAGTAGGAACTAAAGTGATGAAAAACTGGCTTCCGTTTGTATCCGGACCGGCATTTGCCATTGAAAGAATACCTTCACTTTCGTGTTTTAATGAAGAATCAAACTCATCAATAAATGAATATCCGGGACCGCCGTAGCCGGTTCCTAAGATATCTCCGCCCTGAATCATAAAACCGTCAATGATTCGATGAAAAATCAAACCGTCATAGTATCTTTTTTTTACTTTATCGCTTGTTTTCGGATCGGTAAATTCCATATCGCCTTCTACCAGAGCGACAAAATTACCTACAGTTACGGGAACTTTGTCATAGAATAATTTACAAGTAAAGTTTCCCATGTTTGTATTAAATACAGCAAACATTCCATTCTCCTTTATAT
>JAXJQT010000097.1:0-7983 GCA_036311025.1 Spirochaetota bacterium | reverse complement strand
TTCTTCATTTTTATTTTCTCCTTTTTCTTTAGTAATTTTTATTATTTCACTCATATCAATATTCAACATTTCTTCTAAATCAAGCATCTTGCTGATATATTGAAATTGAGCGGCCAATTCTTGATATTGAGCATTCAACAGACCTTTTTCTGTTTCATTCAATTCTATAAGTGTCTGTCCGCCTTTTTTGTAACTGTCACGTGACAAAACCAATGCTTCTTTCGCCAATTCCACACTCATTTTAGTGATTTCTACACTTGCAATAGCAGACGCTATCGAATCTATAGACTTCTGAATGCTCAGGCGTTGACTTTGAAGATAGTTTTCAATATCTGTATCCATTTTTCTCAATGCCACACCGGAACCAACAAGACCGACTTGCGAAGATGAAAAAGGAATCCACGATGAAAACGGCACGCTTATCATCAGATTTAAGTTTGCACTGTTTTTCCAATCGTCTTCCACATTTGCAAACCAATCTTCCTCAAAAGCTTCCTTAGTAAATGTAGTACTGCCGGAAAAACTTAAACTGAATGACGGCGTAAGAGAAGAAATATAAGAGTTCATTCCGTTCTTTACCATCTTCTTAGAGATGTACAAAGTCTGCAACTGCAAATTGTTTCTTTCGAAAAGTTCCGAAATATCATCAAATTCCGGAAGAACCAATTCCACCGCAGAAATAGAATCGGTCAATTTTATTTCCTGTTCCAAATCAATTCCCAACAAATATTTCAAAGTATTATTGGCATTCTTTACGGAATCCTGTGAACTAATCAATGTAGGTTTTGCAGCTTCATAGGAAACTTGTGCATTCAACATACTCAGTCTCGGTACAATTCCGGAACGATACTGTGCCATCGTTTGCTTATAAGTATCCTCTTTACTGGACAAATCTTTTTTATCGATATCAAGCTTCATTTCATTCAAAATCAATGAATAATATGAAAGTTTGACATTTTTCAATAAGCTTCTTTTTGCACTTTCATAAGTTATTTTGCCTGATTGATAATCAAGACAAGTCTGGTAAGCCTGAAAAATCATGGCAGCATTAAAGTTCCAGCTTACGTTAATCGCCAAAGTCGGCATTACCTGCGGAGTTGTATATTCATAATTTACCAAATCACTCCATCCCTGTTCTGGTTTAGTTAAAACGGCTCCTATCGCAGCACTGCCTTTACGTTTATCTTCATCAAGAGCATTTATCGTAAAACCGCCGCTTCCGGTAATATTAGGTAAAAACGTATTCCAACATGTATATAAAGACCATTTAGTCTTATCAAAATTCAATGCGTTACTTTTTATTCCCAAATTGTTTTGCAATGCTCTGTAGATTGCATCATCAAGGCTCAACTCCAGAACTTTATTCTCTTTGTCTGTCGTTGCAGCTTCCGTACCGTCTGTCTGTGCCGGTACATTCCCAATTCCCTGCTGTGCATTCACTTGCGAAAAAACACATACAGGCAACAAAAACAATAATATTGTCGTTAAACTTTTAAGTTTCATAGTTCCCCCTTTTTTATTCCGTAAACCGACAAATTATAAATATTTCTAATTTCTTCTAAATCCAAACTCATTCCTTGTAATAATATAAAAAACACATAGCGAACAATTAAAATCTGAACTACCATAAGAGGAAAGCAGAATACGCCGCAAAAAAGCTTTTTATTTTCAGGAATTTTTATTTTGTAATCCTCAAGCAATATATCAAAAATCTGGCTTTTTTCCTTTATCTTGTAACCTTTTATCGCAATCCAATTCATCATAACTGCATGTCTGATATTTGAACTGAATAATCTATAGGAAAAATAAATCAAAGAATACCACACTTCAAAGCCGTTATCTCTATGAAATATATTTTCTTTGAAATATTTCTTTAAGTTCTCCCATCTTTTAAAGAGTGAGCCTCCGATCATCATCTTTTTATTTTTAAAGTAATTGTACAATGAGCTTTTCACCATTCCCAATTTACTCGCTATCTTATTAACAGAGATATTCCAATAACCGTCTTCTATTATAATATCCGCAATAGCATTGAAAACATCATCTTCCGGCAACTCGCTCCCGTCACCGCTTTTTTCAATCTCTTCTTCAATCTTCAAAATATCAACGCTTTTACCGCCGTTACTTTTGAAAAAACCGGACTCTACAATCTCCGCAACTTGGTCTACACACACATCAACCAAAGTTTCTTTCGGATATTTTTCTACTTTTATATCTCTATTTTTTATCAAATCGCTTTGCAATACCATCCACGTTTCGACGATTGTCATCAGATATATAAAAAAGGACTTTGTCTTTCTTATCGCATATCCGGATTTTTCAAACTTATCGTACAATTCATCGATTTCTTCAACAGTAAGCACATTCCCTATCTGAAGTTTACAAATCTTATCAGCCAGCATTTTGTTCACAAGCATGTTTTTTTTGAATATCAAACATTCCGGCTTTTCTTGAAAATAAGTCGCCAAATATCGAATCAACAAACGCAAAATATTACCGGAAAAACCTTTTTGCTTATTAAAAAACAATCTCCAAATATTTTCCAACTCTGCCGTAAAATACTCATAGATTTCAACAATAAGCTCTTCTTTATCACGAAAATGTTTATACAAAGCCGGTTTCGAAATCCCCAAAGCTTTAGCTACCGGGGACAAACTTATATCTTGAAAATTATTTTCATTCCAGATATTAACCGTTTTTAATATTATTTCTTCCTTAGTTAAACTCATTCGTCCTCTGTTTTTCCTTAATGACCGTTCATTAACTTTTCTTTCAAAGAGAGTCTCTTATAGTTAAAAGAATGTTCACTGTCAATTACTATTTCCGCTTTTTTTATGTACTTTCTAATTTATAGATTTTATTCAAATCATACGACATCTTACGCAAATCTATTCCGTTTATCTTTTTTACATTCAAATAAGTATCAACAGTTCCGTAAATTTTCAATCTGCCGCCGTGTTCACTGCTTTCTAAAAATTTCAAGCATGAAGACTCAAAGTTTTTCTCTAAAATCCAGATATGATCCAATAACATCTCAGGATTATCGTATAACATCACATTGTGAAATAAAAAGTTTCTCAAATTATTAACACGATTCTTTTTATAAAAAACATAATCTGCCGTAACGTAAATTTTCTTTCCGACATATTGCTTTAAAATATGGCGTTTAGAATCCATCATATCCTCCCGACTAAAAAAATTCTTTATTTCATCAACAAACATTTGATTTACGAACGTTCATTAACCTAACAAACGACCAAATCATTCATAAAGTTTCTTTTTTTTATCAAAATACAACTTTCAGACAGAACAAAGTTGCAACCGCTGTGCAATACTTTGCATATCCAAATCGTTTTGTGCAATTCTGTCTGCACATTGTCGCAGTTCATCTCTGATAGACTGCGGAACATCTTTTTCTGTCTTATAACGCATTTTATGCTCTAAGCTCGACCAAAAGTCCATGGCAATAGTTCGAAGTTGTACTTCTACGCGTACGGGACACACACATTCCGAAAGGTAAACATCTGTTTCCACTACAATGTGCAGACTTCTGTATCCGGACGGTTTCGGCTCTGCAATGTAATCTTTTTCTTCTATCAATCGAATATCTGCCTGAGACAAAAACATATCGCGTACATCGTAAATATCTGCGACATAAGGACAAATCACACGTACACCTGCGACATCGTTAAGGCTCAATGTCATATTTTCCAAACTCATCGGCAAACCGTGTCTGTCCAGCTTTAATGCAATGCTTTCCGGGGATTTAATACGTGACTTTATACTTTCTATAGGACTGCGTTTTCCGCGAACATTAAACTCTTTATTCAGGATTTCCAGCTTAGTTGTAATCTGCTTTGCTGCTCCGTCATAAATCATCATCAATTGTTGAAACTTCAATGCCGTATCATAAATTTTTTCAGCATTATAACCGGACTCTATAACAGCATTGTGTGCAATTCGTTTTAGATTTTTATTCATCAGCAATTCCTTTCCAGCTAATTAAAAGTTAAAATATATTAATTAACGTCGGCGACCGTACAAGGCAAGAAAATAATACAAATTATTTACTTTCATTTAAGAAAACCGTTTTTTAAGCAATCTATAAACATTTGGCATTCTTCTTTAGCTTCATCATAAGTTTGATTTTCTGCAAAATAATTACTTAAACAGCGAGATACAAAACCGAACCCTATGAGACATATTCCGCCGATAGCTTCTTTACTCGTTTGTTTTAAATTAGAAAAATCTATCAACTGAAAGTCACTCTCCATTTTTTCGTTCATTTTTTTAATTGTGATATCAAGCGTATTTACTTCCAACAGTTTTATATTTTTATATGTTTGTCTGATAAGTTTTTCATTACGAGTGTCTTTATAAGTAGCCATAAATTCAAAGTATTTTATAAAAAACTCAAAAATATCCAGCTTACCAGATAACTTTATACTTTCAAAAAATCTATCTCGATTTAAAGTCAATAAATACTCATAAATATCTTGCTTATTGGTAAAGTAATAATAAATACCGGTACGTGACACCCCGGCATTGCGAGCAATATTATAAATCGATGCATCATCAAAAGATTGTCGTTCAAACTCCATAATCGCAGCATCAATAAAGGCCTTCCTTTTATCTTCACTCAAATCAAAAAATTTCTTAGTCGGCATAGAAGCCCCTCCATAAAAAACAATTACATATAAGACGAAAAAACTTTCGACATAGTGTCAAAAAAAGATAATAATTTAATACTTTTAGGTCAAATACTTTTTTTCTAAATCCGTCATGTTTCGTTTTCCGTCAATGTACAAACCTACCTCCTTACGGAAAGAAAAACTATCATACCGTAAGTCGAAAGAGTATCTCCAGCTTGCGTATTGATAAAAAAAATTATAAATACCCAAATTATTGGTTACTTTTTACAAAAAGGAAATTATTCTATGAAGAAATCTAAATATATAATCTATGCTCTATTTTTTATCCTACTAAATTTTCCAATCAATACCATAAAAGCCTATGCACAAGATCGGGTTATCAGAGTTGGCTACGATCAAAACTCCCATTTTATTCAAAAAAAGAACAACGAGTATTACGGTTACGGAGTAGAATATCTCAATAAGATTTCAGAATACACTGACTGGACCTACGAATACGTTAACGTTACAAGCTGGTCAGATACCTTCCAAAAGCTTCGTGATAAAGAGATTGATTTAATTTGTACTGCCCACTATACGGAAGAACATGCACGGGAATTTTTATATTCTGACATCCCTTTTGGCTACGAAACAACATTATTGTATACACATCCTGACAGTGGTATAACCTTCCAAGACCATGAGGCATTGGAAAACAGCAAAGTAGGACTTCTGTTAGAAAGCTACTCTTCTGTAGATTTCATAAATCATGCAAAAGAATATAATTTAAGCTATGAAGCCAATTACTATAAAACCAAAAGTGATATGCGACTCGCTTTAGATAATAAGGAAATTAATTTTTTTGCAATCGGAAGCCGTTACGGAACATCTTCTCTTACCCTATTTGAACGACTTAATGCAAATGCCTTTTATTGTATTACTCACAAGGATAACCCTGAATTAATCGCGGAAATTGAAACCGTAATTCAGCAGATTATGTTTGATTCACCTAATTTCAAAGGAAATCTAAGTGCCAAATACTTCGGTCATAATGCACTTTCAAATACACCTTTATTTACTAAGGAAGAACTTGAATTCATCAAGACTTCCGATACAGTAAAGGTAAACATTCCTATAAATCAACACCCGTCCTGTTATTTTGAAGATGATGAGTTAGAAGGAATATGGCCGGAATATTTAAAGCTTATTTCAGAAAAGAGCGGGCTCAAATTTGAAATTGATAATAACAAAGAAAATGACACAATAAAAGATGACCTGCTTTTTCTTAGAACCAGTAGTTTCCTTGCACACAATAACGCAAATGATGTCATTACAAGTTCACCTCTTATGAATATTGAATTATCCTATGTCATGTCTAAGGAAGAGTTTGTAAATAATGATTCTGACAATCACATTATTGCACTTACACGTGAACTTTCTTATATAACTCCACTGATAATACACGTAAATTCTAACTATCAGATTTTGTATTACGATAGTGCAGAAGATTGTTTTGATGCTGTAATAGACAACAAAGCTGATATAGCAATACAAAACAATTTCCGTACAAGCTACCTGATGCAAAAGCCACAATATGCAGATAATCTGGTGCAATTTATTGCTTCTGATTATAATAACGAAATGCGACTGGTTGCCAACAAGAATCAAGCGTTATTAATATCAATTATTAACAAAACTATCAGCCATATTTCAGACAAAGAAAAAAAGGCTCTTATAAAAAAAGAATTGTTATTACATCCTTATGTAATTAATTTCAGCGATATTTGGTATAAGTATTGGGAATGGATATTACTGGCAACTCTTGCTATTATTATTGCATTAATTATCTATACAATTACAACTCAGCGTATGGCAAAACTCAAAATCGAAAAGCACGAAAATGAAATGCTGCGTCACAAGCTGCAATTAGATGAAATAACTGATTTATATAACAGAACTTACTTTTTTGAAATTGCACAGAAAACCATTGAAAAGTCCCAAGAAGAAATGTGTATCGTCACCATGAATATCAGCAATTTCAAAATTATTAATGAATTATACGGGATGCCTGCCGGTGATAAGGTATTACTTGAAATTGCAACACAGCTAAAAACATTAGATGAGAAATATAATGTAATTCTAGCTCGTTTCACATCCGACTACTACTATATGTGTATGCCGAAAAGAGTATTTGATACTATAGATTTTCCGCAAACATACAAAACCTTTTTAGCGGATGTTGATATCCGAGTTATTTATGGCGTATACCTTATAGCTCCGGGAACATCTGCACCTGTAAACATTATGTGCGATAAAGCATTAGTTGCTGCCCGTGAAAAAAATAACAACTACATGAACTATATTCATTATTATAATGATGCAGACCACAAGCAAAGACTGATTGAGCAGGAAATTGAAAATGATATGGAAAAGGCCTTGTCTGAAAATCAATTTTATATTCAGATTCAGCCAAAATTCCATTCCCAAACAAAAAAAATCGTTGGTGGTGAATCCCTGGTTAGATGGAGGCATCCGGAAAAAGGATTTATTTCCCCGGGTGCTTTTATTCCGGTTTTTGAAAAGAATGGCTTTATTATTAATCTGGATTACTTTGTGTGGGAAGAGACCTGCAATTTTATTGCAAAACGCAAGCATGAAGGGAAATTCTATGTTCCGATTTCCATTAATATATCGCGAGCTCATTTTTACGGTCATGAATTAATCAACAAACTAACTTCTCTGGTAAAAAAATACAACCTTGAAACCAAAGACATTGAGTTAGAAATCACCGAATCACTTTGTGGTGAAAATCCGGATTCCACCTACGATATAATCCGCACTCTCCAGAACTTTGGATTTAAAATCGCTATGGACGACTTTGGAAGTGGCTATTCTTCCTTAAACATGCTAAAAGAAATGCCTCTTGATATTATCAAAATGGATTTAAAATTCTTAGAAAATGACCATGAAAAGGGACGTTTGATTTTGAAATCTCTTATCGAAATGGCACACAACATGGATTTACTGGTTGTAGTAGAGGGTGTAGAGAATCTGTCACAGGTAGAATTTCTATCTCAATTTAAGGACTGCTTTTTACAAGGCTACTACTTCTCCCGACCAATCATGTCGGACGAGCTTCATTCTATGCTAGACGAAAATAAATAATAAGCAAAAAACTTGTATAAGTTTCAGAAGCCCGTAACACTTACGATTATTTAAATCTTCCTCCGTTTTCTTATTGTTTTTTTACACACTTTTGGTGAGATTTGGTGAGATTTGGTGAGATTTGGTGAGATTTGGTGAGATTTGGTGAGATTTGGTGAGATTTGGTGAGATTTGGTGAGATTTGGTG
>JAXJQT010000096.1:0-1898 GCA_036311025.1 Spirochaetota bacterium | reverse complement strand
ATTGTTCATACTGCTTATTATGATATTGATACGATGTCTATTCATTACTCAAATGTGTATTTGCAATGGGATAAATCGACAAATTTTTGTACGGATAGTGCATTTGAAGCCAGATGGGTAAATATTGATGGTGGCTCAGATGAACACGATAGTATTGCAGATGTTAATGGGAAAGGTTTTAAGCAGGGGGATGGTGAAGATGATGTTATATGTACTGATGGGCAAACAAATATAGTATTGGGAGTAGAAGGTTTTACTACAAATTATAAAGATGGATTATCTCGATGTTTCGCAACAGGTGAATATGTTGGAATCGATTTGACAAAAAAAGATTATCCTGTAATAGCTTATTTTGATTCCGCAAACAGAATAATAAGATTGGCTCGTGCAAATGCTGAAAATCCTAAGAGTAATTTTGCAGATGAAAAAGATGGTAAAGCGGCAGCAAAGAATTGGACAATACAAAGAGTGATTACCGATACAAATGACGCAAACTATACTACTGCAAACGGTAACTACATAAACTTACAGATTGACTCAAAGGGATATGTTCACATTGTATTTGTAAACGGTCGCGGTGAGCTGGTTTATGTTAAATCTACAAATACTTATGATGACGAAAACACAGCATATACATTCGGAAAAAGTGTAGTAATCGCAGAGAACTCGCCGATGAATGTGTCTATGACAGTCAGAGGTGAAACACCGTATATCGGTTACCTTTCAAGCTTAGGTTCTTTTGACGGATTAAACACTGCGTTCTGGGATAAAACATTGGACTTGGATAATAACGGAACGGAAGAAGGCGGCTGGGAGACAATGTCGGCACCGCTTGTACATACTGTTGCAAATAACAGAGCATGTGTAGAAGCTCGTCCGGATCCAAGTGAGTGGGAATCAGCTCATGCTTACTACAGCGTCGGATATTACCGAGTTGCCTATTATATAGGAAACGGTGAGGGACATTAGATTCTTTTACTGATGTGAAATTTTAAAATGTAATTTTAAGAACTGTTTGTATTTATTGCAGACAGTTCTTTTTTTATTGGACGGTGGGAATAGGTGCCGGATACTTATCCTGTTTTGAAATAAAGGTCCGGCACCTGAGAATATTTAGTAACTTATTGGCAAAGTTAATGCTTGATTTTTATATCTGACAAAGTTTTTTTAAAGGAAAATTTACAAAATATTCGAAAAAACCTCTGATTTTCTAAGTCGATTTTATTTAATAAATATAGATGACGAAAAAAAACCGTTAAGGTGTTTTCATTTTGTTGACATCTTATCAAAAAGGAGGAAGCAATGAATAAAACTATGATTTTCTTTATAAGTATATTTTTTCTACTGATAAGTTGCGACCAGAGCGTAAATATGTTTCTGGGAGTCGGACAAGCTTTAGACAGCGAATCTCCTAAAATAAGTATTACACCTCCGGAAAACGGAATATATATAAACAAATCAAATATCACGATAGAAGGGCAATGTTCGGATAATGTGGGTGTGACCAGAATTACGGCTGAAGCATCTATTGCCGATGTGACTGCTAAGGTAACGGAAGAATTATTTTTTAAAAAGGCTCTTACCAGTGGCAACTGGAGCATAACTTTCGATGCTGATAAATTGGACAGAGAACTAAAACTTTGGCAAAGCGGAAAAGAAGTAACTTTCACTTTGACCTGTTATGATGCTGCCGGCAATAACATGGTACAACACCTTTTCTTATACATTGATATGGATATGCCTGAGGTCACTATTAATGTTCCTGAGAAGCGTTTTAAAAACAGTGAAAAAGAGGAATACGAGAAAGACCCGGTAAAGTTTAGCTTGGATTACAATATAAACGAATACGAACAGGTAAACAGTTTTGTAAACAAGGTATTCACCATTAAAGGTTATAT
>JAXJQT010000095.1:0-1865 GCA_036311025.1 Spirochaetota bacterium | reverse complement strand
GTAAACTTACAAGCTTCAGGGAATTTAGTAGCCATATCTTCAACCTTATTGCGGTTTGAAGAACGCATTTCAAGCATATAGTCAATCATTTCATTTGTGATACCGTTAGGAATTTCACAAACTCCGTCCGGACCTGAAATAGCAACAACTTTAGCTCCAAGCTCAACAGCTTTTTGAGAAGCTCCCCAAGCTACGTTACCGAAACCAGAAACAGCAACTGTTTTACCTTTAATATCTTTACCTGCTTTAGCTAACATATATTCTACAAAGTACAATGCACCGTAACCAGTAGCTTCAGGACGAAGGATTGAACCTCCCCATGTCATACCTTTACCAGTCAAAACACCAGTGTGGTATTTACGAGCAAGTTTTTGGTACATTCCGTTTAAGAAACCAATCTCACGACCACCAACACCTACGTCACCGGCAGGAACATCTGTATCTACACCGATATTGTTCCAAAGTTCAAGCATGAAAGCCTGACAGAAACGCATGATTTCAGCATCTGATTTACCTACAGGATCAAAGTCTGAACCACCTTTAGCTCCACCCATAGGAAGAGTTGTCAAAGCGTTTTTAAAAGTTTGTTCAAAACCCAAGAATTTCAACATTGAAGGGTTTACAGCTTTGTGGAAACGCAAACCACCTTTGTAAGGTCCGATAGCTGAGTTAAACTGTACACGATAACCTAAGTTAGTTTGTACTGCACCGTTGTCATCAACCCAAGTAACGCGGAAAGTAAAAATACGATCCGGATCTACCATTCTTTCAAGAATAGCATTCTTTTCAAGCTGAGGCATTTTTTCAACAACCGGTTCCAAAGATTCAAGAACTTCTTGAACCGCTTGTAAGAATTCTGGTTCATTAGCATTCTTAGCTTTTACACGTTCAAAAACACGACTTACATAAGCATTTTTCATTTTCTGTCTCCTATTATTTTTATAATAATTTCGTGGCTAGGTTTTTAGCATAATTGAATAAAAGAAAAAAAGTAAATTCTTAAAAAAAATGATGTTTTAGCTTTTTTTTGTATTATTTTTGTTTTTTTTTCATAGAAACAAATACATTCTCTGCAAAATTAACCGCCTCCGGTTTTGCTATGGTAATTTTCGCTTTTGATACCAAGGGATTTTGCAATACAATATCAAGAAGTCTGTCGCACAAAGTTTCAATTAATGCAAAGTTTGAACTCTCGCAATATTCAACAATTGATTTTTCCAATAAGCTGTAATCTACCGCCTTAGCAATATCATCGCCGGCACAAGCTTCTGCAGCGTCATAGTGCAATTTTAATGTAATAAAAAGCGGCTGACGTTTCGCCTGTTCAAAGTCGTAAACGCCGATTTGTGTCATTACTTTTATATTTTTTAGTTTTACAATCGCCATTTTATAATTCTCCGGTTACTGTGTGCATTCCGCCGTCGGCATATAAAATCTGTCCGGTCAATCGGCTTTCATGCAAAAATCTTATCATATCAAGCACTTCTTCTACACTGCCGGCAGTTTTCATCGGTGCTTTTTCTATTCGCCTTTCAAAACATTCCAGCGTTTCGTCAGTCGATGCAATGATTGAGCCGGGGCAAATCGCATTTACACGAATTCTCGGAGCAAATGAAACGGCAAATTGCAACGTCATATCAAGCAATGCTTTTTTCGACAACACATATGCACTGTAAGCAGTTCCGTTTTTTGTAGCTTTACTGTCGGCAATATTGATAACCGAACTGTCACATTCTGCATATTGTGCAAATATACGTGTTAATTGATAAGGTGCAAAAAAGTTTACTCTGAAAATTTCGTCCAATATCTGCGGCGTAGTTTCTTCCGGTAAACAACGTAAAAAAATCGACGCGTTATTCACAAGC
>JAXJQT010000094.1:0-3375 GCA_036311025.1 Spirochaetota bacterium | reverse complement strand
CTGACGTTTATTCGTCATTATTTGATTTTTTCCATCAAAAGGATCCTGTTTTACCTAAAAATTTAAAAACAAAAGTTGATAAATTAATAAATCTGGTATTTCAAAAGAATGTTAATTTCTCAGAATTATATTTATTCATTGAAAATGAAAAAAGTAAAGAAACTCTGCTTGGAATAATGAAAGAGTTATATTTTATAATATCAAATGAGATTTCGTCATTAGAAAATAAAAATGCTCAAAGTGAATATTCTTGTTTACATTCTTTTAGTTTAAAATTATTAAAAGAAATAGAAAAAGATTTAAAGTTAAGAATAGAACGAACAATTGCTTTAAACCTTACACCGAAAACTCAATTAGAAGGAATCTTATATCCAATCAAGGAGATGATTTTACATGCAAATAGGTAAGAAATTTTCTAAAGTCAGTCACTCTATTCTTGAGAAAATAGATCCTCTTGGATTAAGAAAAATTTTTCATGAACTTGAAGATAAATATTCTGATATGATGTTGATTTTCGATTCCTTAGTAGAAGGAATCATTGCGATGAACAGTGAAAATAACATACTATTTTATAACAAAGCGTGTTGTTCATTATTAGGTATTCCTCTATTAGAAGTTCATAAAGGAATGGTAATCGAAGATATTATCGAAGATAAAGAAGTTCTTGATTTAATTTATAAAATGTTGAAAAAAAACGACCGAATCAATCAAGAAGATTTTATCAGCAATAAAGAAAATCAACGATGTTTAAACTTCACTCTTCAGCCTCTTGTAAATGAATACAAGATTGTCGGAAATATCTTGATAATCAAAGACGCTACTTTAGAACGAGAAGCTATAAGTACAGAAAAGCACCTTGGAAACATGCAAACTTTCCGAGCTTTGACCGGAGGTTTGGCTCACGAAATAAAGAATCCTTTAGGTTCATTGAGTATTCACATTCAACTATTGCAGCAAGAAATCAAAGAATTAAAATGCGATTCTCTTCAACAGGAAGATATAACCTTGTCATTAAATACAATTAATGAAGAAATTATTCGTTTAAATAAAATTGTCACGAATTTCCTAAATTCCGTACGTCCGTTAAAAGCAGTGCTTCAACCGGTAATTTTTAAAGAATATCTCGATAAAATACTTGATTTTGTAAAACCCGAAATAGAAAGTAAAAATATAAAATTAGAATGTCTACACTGTGATACTCCGCTTACCGTAGCTCTCGATGAAAATATTTTTAGACAAGCAGTAATCAATTTGATAGAAAACAGTATTGCCGCTATAGTTGAAACCGGCAAGAACGACGGGAAAATCACAATTTCATCATCAGAGAAAGGCGGATATTTAATTTTTGAAATAAGAGATAACGGGAAAGGTATTCCTGCAGAAAATAAAAATAAAATATTCGAACCATATTTCACTACAAAATCTTACGGTTCCGGGCTTGGACTTATGATTGTTTATAAAGTAGTAAAAGAACACATGGGAGATATAAAAGTTGCATCCATGGAAGGCAAAGGAACCGCTTTTTCGATTATTTTGCCGCTATTCGGAAATGAAGACAGATTGATTGAATATACCCCCGAAAAGAAAGATATTTCTCATTAAGGATAAATATATGTTGACCGGAAATATTTTAATTGCAGAAGATGAAAAAGGAATACGAGATGGTTTACGACTTTTTTTAAAAAGAGAAGGTCATTCAATTTTTACTGCAGCCGACGGCAAAGAAGCATTAGAAATTATCGAAAAAAATGATATTGATTTGGTAATAAGTGATTTAAAAATGCCACGTGTTGACGGCGAAGAATTATTAGCTTTTATAAAAAAAGAATATCCGGGAATAAAAGTAATAATATTGACCGGTCACGGAAGTGTTGAAAATGCCGTAGAATGTATGCGAAACGGTGCTTACGATTTTTTGACTAAACCTTTCAATATTGAAAAGCTCGGTCTGATTGTAAATCGAGCATTATCACAAAGACAACTTGAAATTGACAATAGAAATCTAAAAAAGAAACTAAATGTATTTTCAAATCAGATGATTGGCAAATCTGACAAAATGATAAAAATTGCAAATCTGGTAGAACAAGTAGCTCCGTCAAAAACATTAGTTCTTATACTGGGTGAAAATGGCGTAGGTAAAGAAGTCATTGCCAATTTAATTCATGATTTTTCAAACAGAAAAAATAACCCATTTATAAAAGTTCATTGTGCTGCCCTTTCTGAAAATCTTCTTGAGAGTGAATTATTCGGTCATGAAAAAGGAGCTTTTACCGGAGCTATAAGAGATAAAAAAGGAAGATTTGAACTTGCAGACGGCGGAACCATATTTCTTGATGAAATCGGAGAAATTTCGCCTAACATACAAGTAAAACTTCTTCGCGTAATACAAGAAAAGTCTTTTGAAAAAGTCGGCGGTGAAAAAACAATTAATGTAGATGTAAGAATTGTGGCTGCAACAAACAGAGATTTAAAAAAAGAAGTTGAAGAAGGACGTTTTAGAGAAGACCTTTACTACAGACTAAATGTTGTTCAAATAACTGTTCCGCCGCTGAGAGAACGAAAAGAAGATATACTGCTAATGATGTCATCTTTTGTAAAAACTTTCAGTGAAGAAAATGAAAAAAATATAAAAGAGATTACCAAAAAAGCCCAGACTGCTTTGTACAATTATGACTGGCCGGGTAATGTTCGTGAACTAAAAAACGTTCTCGAAGCAGCCGTTGTTTTATCAAAAGACGGTATTATTGATATTAATGATTTGCCGACTTACTTAAAAAATGATGACGACCACGGTAACTATCTAAAAATAAAATTACCGGCAACAATGCTTGAAATAGAAAAAGAAGCAATCATATCAACTCTTGCATTAGCAAACGGAAACAAATCTAAAACAGCAGAGATACTGGATATGAACAGAAAAACTCTATATGCTAAACTAAATGAGTTTGAAATTCTTCAAAAAGACACCACAAATAAATAAAGTGTACTTAAAATAAGTACACTTCTTATATTTTTTCACCTAAAACTAAAATTCTCCAGACTGTGAAAAAGCAACAACTACACCATTGGAAAATCTCACAAAAAATGTATCACCTGCAATCGGAAGAAAAAAATCACTTGCATTATTATTTAATTTTATTTTCAATATATCTTTATCTACATTTAATGCCGTATAATCCGGAAAAGAAGTATTTCCCATAGCAAACCAATCTCTTAACGTTTCCAACAATTCATCACGAGTAATGCGTAAATCCACATCTTTAATCTCTATTACCTCGTTGAAATATGTAACTAAATCAACAATATTATTTCCGTTAATAATCTTTACAATTTTCTCCCACGTCACATCATTAGTCACATCATTAGTCACATCAT
>JAXJQT010000093.1:0-6353 GCA_036311025.1 Spirochaetota bacterium | reverse complement strand
TTTATTTACAAAAAGCATTTGAAAACTATTGAAGTGATTGCAGTTGTTGCTTTTTAATTTTTTCTAGCATATCCAAATAGTTATTAATCATATTTTTATAAATATACGGAATTTCTTCTTTTTCATAAAGAACTCCCAAACGAATCAAGTCGGGACGATTGTTGACTGTATCACTGCGGACAATGGCTCCGTTTATATTTATAGGATTCCCTTTTATACCCAGTTGAATTGTGATTCGTTTGTGATCTTCTATATCCGGACTGTCAGTCATAATGATACCGCAACCGGAGGTGGAAATATCGACAAAAACGCAAGGTCTGAAAACTTCATCGACTTCAGCGAATCCTTTTACGGAATCTAATCCCAACGAATCTGCGATTTTGTCATCCAGTCGTATACGAAGTTCTTTTCTGTTATTGAATCGAATCGAGTTTTCGATAATTTTCCCGATTATTTCGATAAAGTCGTCCGGCGGTCTTTGATTAAAATCAAGTGTTATTATAAATGCCGACCCGTGTGTCAATTTAAATGAATTGATTTTTTTTATACGACATGAAATAAAGAAACTGAAAGGTTTCTTTGCCGTAGACGGAAAAAAAGAAAATTTTACCGAAGCCAAACCTTTTGCGGCTCTTACTTTTTCCATATCAGCGTCTGTCAAATTTAAAATAGTAATTATTCTTTCCATAGAACTGGCATACAGTACACAAGGAAATTCTTCATCTGCAACTTTTAATCTCAGTTTTTCAGAAATCAGACCGGAAATATCACATATTGATTTACTGAAATAAACTTCACGGTCTTTATAGTCATCATATAACTGTGTAATTTTTGTAGATGATACGCTCGGCATAAAACTGATTCCTGTGAAAAAAATAAAGCCGAATCATATTGCTTTTTAATTTTATTTGCAATGAATTAAAAATGATTTTTCAAGATAAATATTTTCCTTACAAAGAAGTTTTACTTAATACGCAGAAAAAAATATTTTGTAGCTGTCAAATGTTCAAATTGTGCTAAAACATATACAGAATTGACGGAGGTCGTATATATGAAACGTTTGATTTTTATTCTGAGCAATATGTTTTTTGCCGTATCTTTATTCTTTGCAGCTCCATTGTATAAGAGTGAGATTTTGACTATTACGGATTTGAGTATACGTGAAAACACCAAAGATGCTTCGTATAGAGCATGGCTTGAGGGGGACAGTCTTTGTTCTGATTATAACGGTGAAAAAATCCGCAGAAAGGTTAATCGAGTATCGGAGAGTTTGCCTGAGTTGTCTACCGGTTATCCGATGATTGATATGCTTTATGCATTGGCGATGGAAGAAGTTCAACTGGATATTAATGAAAAAGGTTTTTTTACGGCAGGAGCAGAATGGAATCAAGCTTGGACACGTGATATGTCGTACGCTATTTGGCTTTCATTGGCTGCGTCTTTTAATAAAGTTTCCGTTGATTCATTGAAAACTCGTATTTTTAACGGAAAGATTTTGCAAGATACAGGAACCGGCGGCAGTTATCCGTGCAGCAGTGACAGAGTCGTTTGGTTACTTGCGGCTTATGAGGCAGCTTTACTTGCAAATGACAATGATTTTTATAAAGAAGTCTATGAAGTCGGAAAAAACACAATGCTTCAAGATTTAGAAATTATTTATGATACTGAAAGAAAACTGTATCGCGGAGAAGAATCATTTTTGGATTGGCGAGAACAAACATATCCGCGTTGGATGAAACCAGCTGATATTGCCGAATCGTTTTCAGCCGGTACAAATGTGGTGCATTATGCAGCATTGAAGATTTTGGCAAAGATGGCACAAACTTTGGAAAAAAACGAAGATGCCGTTAAATGGAATGATTATGCTTCACAATTACAAGACGGATTGAAAAAAGAGCTTTGGTGTCCGGAACGCGGTTACTATGCGGCGTATTTGATAGACGGAGTTTTTCCTGAAAAATACGAAGGATATGACAACTTGGGAAATGCTCTTTCGGTATTGTTTGAACTTTGCAATGGAGAGGAAGCTGTTTCAATGTTGAATTATTACAAAGCCGGCGAATATGGTTTCCCGGTAGTTACGCCGCAATTAAACAGAATTCAACCATATCATAATGATGCAGTTTGGCCTTTTGTTCAAGGTTATCGTGCATTAGCTGCAGCTAAGGTAAAAGATTTAGAAACTTTCAGTCATGAGTTTTTTACAGTAGTCAGAAGTGCGGCGTTGTTCGGAACTTTTAAAGAAAATCTGGTGGCGTCTACCGGTAGTAAAAAAACACTTAAAAATTCTGACAGACAACTGTGGAGTATTGCCGCATATATCGGAATGGTTTATCGCGGACTTGTAGGTATTAATTTTGCAGAAGACGGAATCAGACTTACGCCGGCAGTTCCGCAATCGTTTAAGGCGATAGTAAGACTTAATCGTTTTGTATATAACGAAAGTGTATTATACTTTGAGATTCAAGGAAACGGAGCCGATGTAGTCGCAATTTATTTTGACGGCGAGAAAAAGCCTGCCGATTATGTGATTCCGGCAGATTTGAAAGGTGAACACAAAGTAATTGTAGTTTTGAAAAACGGAACAACGGCAGCAAAAACAGAAGCGAAATATAGTTCAAATGAAGAAATCAAAGTCGTAGAAACTGCCGGTTTTAACGAAGAGGGAAATCTGAAATGGAACGGTAAGCCGGAATCGACATATGCGGTATTTTGTAACGGGCAAAAACTAGGTGAAACACAAGGTTTGACATTTGATATAGAACCGGAAGAATCACTTTGTGCAGAATATTGGATTGGCGAGGTGAAAAATGGTTTACCGATATTAAAAGGGGCACCTGTTTGGTATGAACCTGCCGATGCCGTGATTTTTGCCGAAGCTGAAAAAGCTGTGGCTGTAGGCGGAGAATTTTCCGATAAATTACGTCCGAAGACTGCTAAGCCGGTAAGTGCAGAGCCGGGAGAACGTTTTTCAAGATTGTCTTTTAACGGAAAAGGTTATATCGCAGATTGGGGCGGAAAGGCAGAAGACAGTATAGAGTTTACCGTAAAAAAACTCAAAGCCGGAGATTATGTTCTTGATGTTCGTTATCAAAATCCGGGTCCTATAAATACCGGTGAAAAATGTGCGTTGCGTGAATTGGAAGTAAATGGTGAAAAAGTGCGAGTTATGTATTTTCCGCATTCTGGAAATCCGAGAGAATGGGAACTTACCGCAGGAATAACGGTAAATTTAAAATCCGGAATAAATCGCATTAGATTGTATAATTCAGAGCGTACAAAAAGTCAAAAAGATGTTTATGTCCCTATAAATATTGATTTGCTGAGATTACGTAGAATTAGATAGATTTGATTTATTGATTTTTGTCATCTTTTTTGTTATTGTTGCCGCCATGTTGGAAGATAAATACCTGATAAAAATTAATAGATTTATTCAAGATATGCCTCCGTTGTCAGTGTCCGTATCTCGAATTTTGGAATTGTCAAAAAATCCGAAAGTCGATGCGAAGATGTTGAATGACGTTATTTCGGTAGACCCGGTGTTGACCGGAAAGGTTTTAAAACTTGTTAATTCTGCTTATTACTCATTACCTAATCGTGTGACTTCACTTGTTCGTGCGATTGTAATGCTTGGAATTAATACTATAAAAAATCTGGTTATTTCTACCGGAGTTATATCCGCGGTGAACCAAAAGAAAAGTGAAGACGGTGCGTTGGATATGACATGCTTTTGGAGACATTCGGTAGGTGTCGGCGTATTGGCAAAGTTTTTTGCTTTGAAACAAAATATTGACCCGAAATTGGTAGAAGAATATTTTGTGGCGGGACTTTTGCATGATATAGGAAAGCTTCCGTTAGATTTTGTGATAGCAGAAGGGTATAAGGACATAATAAATCTTTCAAAAAATAAAAAGGTTTCGTTGTGTCAATTGGAGTCCAAATATTTAGGTATAAATCATACAGAATTGGGAGAACGAATTGTTGATTTGTGGAAGCTTCCGACGAATCTACGTGAGACAATTGTTTTTCACCATGGTATCGGTGAAGTTCATCCGCAATTTAAACGCCTGGTTTCTACTGTAGTCATAGCAAATAATATTTCCAATAAACTTTGGAAAGGTTCATCCGGTGATTATGCTGTAGAAGAGAACATTGATGAAATGTTAAAAATTACCGGATTGACAGAAAAAGATTTGGAAGAGGCAGAACTCAATGCGGATGCCGGAATAAAAAAAGCTGAGATTTTTCTGAATATTTAATTTAAACAGAGGAGTACGAAAATGTTTGGTGTAAAATTCTGGGGGGTAAGAGGGTCGATTCCGGTTCCGGGAGTTGAAACATCAAAATACGGCGGAAATACTGCTGCCATTCAAATATTAACGGATATTCCCGATTATCAAATAATTGTCGATTTAGGTACCGGAGCAAGAGGGCTCGGTAATGCTCTATTGAAAGATCCGTCCGTTCAAAAACCATTAAAATGTCATATATTTTTATCACATACACATTGGGATCATATAATGGGATTGCCGTTTTTTACTCCGATTTATGTACCTTCTACTCAAATGGATATATACGGACCGGTATCATTTGGTTCTTCATTGGAAGAAATTGTTGCCGGACAAATGAATTATGAACATTTTCCTGTTAATTTCAATCAACTCGAATGTATTACTCATTATCATGAATTGAACGAAGGAGAGCTTGAACTTCCGGGCGGCGTGAAAGTAAGTTTCATTTATATAAATCATCCTATTTTATGTTTAGGATATCGCTTTGAGTACAAGGGTAAAGTAATCAGTACTTGTTTTGATCATGAGCCGTATCGTAATTTATTTGCCGATGACCCTGAAAATTGTGAAGAGGGAGAAATTACGGCAAGTCTAAGTAATGAAAGAATAAAAAACTTCTTTAGAAATTCAGACATATTAATTCATGATTCGCAGTATACCGAAAAAGAGTTCCCGAATTTTTACGGATGGGGACATTCTACATTTAAATATGCTATAGAACAGTCGTTGCAAAGCGGCGTAAAACAACTTGTATTTTTTCATCATGATCCAAGTCGTTCTGATGAAAAACTCGATGCATTAAAAAGAATGTGTGACCGATATATTAACAATAAAAACGGCAGATTAAAAGCAATGCCGGCTTATGAAGGGATGGAAATTTTTCTGTGAAATACAATTTTGTACATTTGCATAATCATACAGAATATTCACTGTTGGACGGAATGATAAGGATTCCGGATATGGTAAAACGTGCCAAAGAGCTGGGAATGGACTCGGTGGCGATTACTGACCACGGGAATATGTTCGGAGTTGTAGAGTTTTATAAGGCGTGTAAAAAAGAGGGAATAAAGCCGATTCTCGGATCTGAGTTTTATATGACCAGCGGTTCACGTTTTGACAAAGACAAACATCGTTATCATTTAATTTTGCTGGCAAAAAACTACGAGGGATTTTTAAATCTTATAAAATTAAATTCTATCGGTTTTACCGAAGGGTATTATTATAAACCTCGTATAGACCGTGAAGTTCTCGAAAAATATCATGACAATCTTATTTGTTTATCTGCTTGTATCGGTGGAGAGATTCCGTCGGCGTTACTTGAAGGTGATATGGAAAAAGCAGAGCAAACGGCTTGCTATTTCAGAGACTTGTTCGGAGAAGGTAACTTTTTTATAGAACTCCAATATCACGGTCTTGAGGAAGAACAAAAAGCTCTTCCAATGTTGGCAGGACTTGCAAAGAAATGCAAGATTCCCATGGTTGCCACAAACGATGCTCACTATTTGAATAAAGAAGACGCTTTTACTCATGAAGTTTTGTTGTGTATCGGTACAAAGAAGACAATTTCTGACGAGAAAAGAATGCGATTCGGCAGTAACGAATTTTATTTCAAATCTGAAGAGGAAATGGAAAAGATTTTTGGGGATAAAGCGTTGTCTTCAAGTTTATCCAATACTCGTGTGATTGCCGATCAATGTAATGTCGAAATCTCTTTTCCCGGACCGATACTTCCTAAATTTGCCGTGCCGGACGGAGTTTTCACAGAAGAAGAGATTCAAGTTAAATTTCAAGAAAAGAAAGCGATACAAGAAAGTCCGGATTTTGACAAAGCAAATGCTCGTTCGGACGAAGAACTTTTGCGATTGGCAAAAGAGGAATTGTATCTTTATAAAATAACTAATGACGGGATAATAGAGCGTTATGGTGAGAATCCGGGCAGCGTGGTTATGGACAGAATGAATGATGAATTAAAAATCATTTGTCGAATGCAATTCCCCGGGTATTTTTTAATCGTTTGGGATTATATCAAGCACGCTCGTGACAACGGAATCTGGGTTGGTC
>JAXJQT010000092.1:0-1378 GCA_036311025.1 Spirochaetota bacterium | reverse complement strand
TGCTTTTTCTTTTAAAATCTTCCGTTAAATGATACTTTGCTGCAAAAATATTTACGGAGGTTCATTATGAACGAAACATTGGAAGAAGTAGCCAAAGCGGCAAGCAACGCCAACAAAACTTTTACCGAACAAACTGCTTCATTTATAAACTGGTTCAAAGGATTTCTTACCTGGGAAAATCTTTTTAAAGCTGTAGGTGCAGCAATTTTAATTTTTATAATCTATTTAATTTATAGATTCATATTAAAAGCAATAAAGAAAATTCCTGCAGAAAAAACAACGCCGCAACGTTCTATGGTAATGACCAGAATTGCAAAGTATTCGTTCTATATAATCGAGCTGATGTTTATTTTAAGCTTATTCGGAATAAAACTTTCGGCTGTTTGGGGAGCCGCCGGAATCGCCGGTGTGGCTATAGGTTTTGCGGCACAAACATCTGTCAGCAATCTAATCAGCGGTTTGTTCGTGATTACCGAAGGTGCTTTAAAAATCGGTGATACAATTATTGTTGACGGAATAACCGGCGTTGTGGATTCAATCAATCTGATTTCCGTTCGTGTTCATACTTTTGACAACCAAATGGTCAGAATACCGAATTCTACTATTATAAATGCAAATCTTACCAACAATTCATATCATGCTCAACGGCGTATTACTCTCGGTATTTCTGTCAGTTATGATACCGACATGGCAAAAGCATTGGAAGTACTTTCAAAAGCTCCGGATTTATGTCCGACAATTTTGAAAGACCCGGCTCCGGCAGTTTGGTTTGACGGTTTCGGTGACAGCGGAATAAATATGGTTGTCACCGGTTGGTTCAATTCTAAAGATGCATTGAAAACAAAAAATGATTTGTATATTGCAATCAAAAAAGTTTTAGACGATGCAAATATTGAGATTCCTTACAACCGCTTAGATGTTAAAGTATTAGAAGAATCGTAAGCCTTTAGTTTTCTTACTTATAAGTCAGTCCGGATTTTTCGCCGGACTGATTTTTTTGGATAAATTAATTAATTACGATAACATCTGTAGCTCTTCCATTTTTATCTTTATTATCTACAGCATGCAAATCTGGCTCTTTAACAACTTGGAAATCAACTTTTGTCCCTTTCTCTAATTTTTCTCCTTTAAAATCCTTATTGATTTCACTCATATAAAAGAAATAATCTCCGGAATTATCATCCGCTGATATGATTCGATAACTTTTAATTCTTCTACTTATAAATCCTGATTTTCTTTGACAATTATCATTTTCAATTTTTTCAACAAAAAATGTTCTTTGACTCTTACTGTCATCTGTAATCAAAAACTTTTTATCAAAACTCATAAGTTGTGAAATATATTCTCTAAACAAACTGAAAGGTGGGTTGGTTATTAC
>JAXJQT010000091.1:0-7197 GCA_036311025.1 Spirochaetota bacterium | reverse complement strand
TAAGAGAGCATTGCAGCTATCGTATCAATATACTCAAAACGTTCCATGAATTTTATCTTACCTTCAGTATACCACTGCATTAACGGAGCATCTTGCAACAAGTAAAGCACTTGGATTTTTACCCCGTTTATCTTCATGTCCGAAATATAACGAACAGCATTTAGGTAATCTGTCCGGGCTTCACCCGGAAGTCCGACTATCAGATGTGCGACAATTTCAATTCTGCGACTTTGCAACGCCTGCACACTTTGCGTGAAAACATCAAGCGAATATCCGCGATTTATGACTTGTGCAGTCTTGTCATTTACCGTTTGCAATCCGAGTTCTACTTGCAAAAAAGTCCGACTGTTCAATTCTTCAAGTAAATCAAGCACATCATTCCCTAAGCAATCAGCTCTGGTTGCAATGGACAAACCGACACAATCCTCTGCAGTCAAAGCTTCCTCGTATTTTTTACGCAAAACGTCCACTGCTGCGTACGTATTTGTAAAGGATTGAAAGTAAGGAATGATTTTTAACTCTTTCCATTTATTTTGAAGAACAGTTTTTTGGATATTTATTTGTTGTAAAATCGGCAAAGCTTTGTCTGCACAGAACTCACCTGCACCGGATGTACCGCAAAAAATACAACCGCCGGAGCTTACTGTTCCGTCACGATTCGGACAGGTAAAACCTCCGTCAATCGTAACTCTCGCTACTTTAGAACCAAACTTTTGGCGATAAAAATAATCTAAACTGTAAAAACGTTTTTCTCCCCACATTGCCGGTAAAATAATTTATTTTTCATATTTTAACAACTGCATTTATCGGGATTGTAAGTCTTGTAATTGCTTTATACTACTTTATTTTTGTAGATTAAGCTGTAAGTAAGCCAAAAAAATAACCGGGGGAATTACGAAAGAAGCCGGAAAAAGTGTAGATTCTTGTTTGTATGAACGATTCGGCTTGCAGATACGGTGAGCATGGAACATGCGAACGAAATATTTTCCAGCGGAAAATATCGAATCGAAAACGAATCGTTATTATGAACAATTCGGTAGGGAATAAAATAAATAAAGGTGAAGAAATATCTGCACGTAGGAATATAAAAAAAGGTGCGTTTTTTTGCACCTTTGCCATTGTTTTTATCTATCAGAAGCTATAATTTTTCTATTTCCTCAATCGACAAGCCGGTTACAGACGCAATTTGTTCTTGTGACAAGCCTATGGACAATAAGTTTTTCGCTGTTTCAAGTTTGGCTTCATTACGACCACGTTCTTCACCGATTGCGATACCGTATTTTATGCCTTCTTCACGTGCTTCACTTTTTGCTTCTGCAATTCTTGTTGTATATGTCATATATTTACGCCTCGTTTCTCTGTCTTCTTTCAGTTCATTAATTGAGTCATCAATCTTCTCAGTCAATGTGGAGTCAGCAGTTCCACGCCGGATGTAATCATAAAATAACTTCAATTCCGGGTCAAGCAAAGTCAAATCATCTGCCGACGTGTTTAAAAATATTTTGTATGTTCCGTCATTCAAGCGAAATGTCTTATCTTCTATGAGGCAAATATTTTCAAACTTATAAAATGCTTTGCCTTGTAAAAATGGATCGAATGTACAGATGAAAATGACGTAATTGTCTTTCATTTCGGAATATAATTCTCCCGGCGAAGTATTATCAATGTCGGCAGCTGCTTGATAGTAACGAGAGCGTTTTGGCAGTTCAAGGCGATGTCCGTTTTGTAACTCTACATTGATGATTTTCTTTTCGTCTCGTAAGTAAACATCCATAGCAATGGTTTTGGATTCCGGGTCGATTTCAATCTCATACTGACTTGTAAGAAACTCAATCCTGCCGACCTTGATTCCTAGAATCGTTTCTACTACCTCCTTGCAAATCTCCTTATTTTTCATGACTTGCGAAAACATAAAGTCATCAGTAAATGTCAGGTCTTCCCAACGTTTGAAATTGTGCATAAGTTGCACCTCCAATTTTAAGTAGATAAGAAAGAAAAATCTCTCTACTTGCTTTAAACAAAGGACGTGTCAATTTTGACTACAAAATAACAATTATTTTACTAATATTTTTCCGTGGATTGACAAATGAAACGTACTTCACACTTATTTACACGGAGAAAATCATTTCCTTTTTTATCTTGCATAGACGTCCGGCACCTAACCGGAATGGAGTTATAAAGAGAGAAAACTATTTGACACTTTACAATAGGAGTAGTTTGGACACAAAAAAACACCGTATTTTACTACGGTGTTGATGTATTTACTTTTTATCAGTTTTGCCGTCGTCGGCTTTGTCAAAATAGAAACCGTCTTTCCAGTTGAAACGCCCGGTTTGTTCCATGTGGCGGCTTTCGTTTACGTGTTGCAAGATTTCACGATACAGCCCTTTTGAAACTTTCATTCCGCTGAGGTCTACAAAGAATTTCTTAAAACCACGTTTTTTCAGGTCGTTTATTTTGTCGGTAATAGAAAAAGGTTTTTCCGGCAATACGGCAATTCTGTCTTTCGCATATTCTACGGAAAATTCATATCCTGTTTGCACGTCTTTCAAAAATTTATGGTGAAAATGTTTATCCAAACGACTGATAATTTGGAACAGTTCCGGATACGCAAAAACCGGCACTATAATATTTTGATTTTTTATATGTTCTTGTGTCTGATACAAATTGCGTTTGTTGTTTTCCAACGGTGATACAAAATTTCGTACATCTTGAGCCGACAAAAAGTTTGCGGCAAATGAATTGAAAACATACAAATAAGGTCCGGCAATTCGTTCGACAGGCAGACTACGCAACAAATTAAGCTGACCGTAATTATTCGCCATAAACTTATTAAATCCACGTTCGGCGAGTTTTACAGCTGCATCTTTCCAAAAATTGCACGTATTTTCATCAAAGTACGGTTGCATATAAACAATCACGTCATCCGGTTTGAATTGTGTTTTTGCCAAAGTACTCAAAAACTCATCAAAATTGTTAGGTGTCACCGGGAAAACAAGATAGTCCGGCTTTTGAGTTTGCAACGGATAAATATCGGCTGCTTTTTCAACCTTTACGAAAACGCCGTCTTTTAATTTCAGTTGAGATTTCGGCATATTCGGCTGCAATGCCGGTACCGGCGTAATTCCCGGATGATGACGGTATTTATCCAAATCTGCACCGATTATTTTTTCATAAGGCTTATCAAAGTCTTGTCGAGAAACTAAGAAAACTCTGTCGCCTTCGTTTGGCAACGGCTTTTCTTCGGTAATTCGCAGCGTTATTTTTTTATTTTCAGCTTCCGTTACTTTGTAAGTTTCGCGAGTGCTGTCGTTTTCCGCTTGTATTCGCAAATGGTCACCCGGTTGCAATTCTATGTTTTTTGTAAGCGTGATTGTCGCACTGCCGTTTGATGATTTTACGTCTTGTATAGTACCGAGAGCGATTCCGGTTTGTCCGGACTTTTCCGGGCTGATGATGTCGTAATTTGCTCTGTTTGTAAAAAGGAATTCCGTTTTATTTCTGGCAAAGTCATTTTGAAGAATTGCAGCCGCTTTTTCAAATGCAGCTTCTTTGTCGTTAGGATATTCATCAATCATTGTTCTGTATGCACGTACTACAGAGGCAATATATTGGTGCGACTTCATTCGTCCTTCGATTTTTAAACTGTTAATGCCGGCTTCTTCCAATTCAGGAATATGACCGATTAATTGTAAATCGTTTAATGAAAAGAAAAATTTCTTATCTGCCGGATTTGCAACATTAGCATACAACCGACGACAAGCTTGTGTACAACGACCGCGATTTGCGGATTTACCGCCGAAATAACTGGAGAAAAGACACGCTCCCGAAAGTGACACACACAATGCACCGTGACAAAAAACTTCCAGCTGTGCGGATGTATTTTGGCGAATCTCTTTCAACTGTTGCAAATCCAGTTCACGTGAAAGTACGACACGCTTGAAATTTTGACGAGACCAGAAATTTACACCTTCTGATGACGACACGTTCATTTGTGTAGAACAATGCAAACGTAAATCCGGGAAAAAAGCATTTGCCATTGCGGCAACTCCCATGTCTTGCACTATCAGACCGTCCGGAGCTACAGCCGACAAATATTTTAAAAAGTTGTACAATCTTGAAGTTTCGTGTTCTTCTATTACGGTATTAAGCGTAACATAAACTTTGCGTTTCATAGAATGAAGACGCTCTACCGCACATTCAAATTGTCTGTATGCAAAATTCTTCGCTCGGGCTCTTGCATTAAAATCACGCAATCCCAGATAAACAGCATCTGCTCCCTCTCCGATAGCTGCATCGAGAGCTTCGGGAGAACCCGCAGGTGCCAATAATTCGATTCGATTCATGATAAACCTTCCTTTTTTTAAAAAATAAGATTGAGAATCTTCCTTAGTAAATGTATGGAAAAAGATTATTGTTTGATTTTTAATAAATAATGAGTTTTCAATGCTTTAAAACTTTCTTCGCTCAAATCATGCTCGAGCTTGCACGCATCTTGACACGCAATTTCTTTATCTACTCCCAACGCTACCAAGAAATCGGCAATCAAATTGTGGCGTTCATAAATAGGCTCGGCAATTTCGCGTCCCAATGCAGTAAGTGACAGATGACCGTTTTCTGACACGGTTACCAATCCGGCTTCTTTATAATTTTTTAAAGCCACACTTACCGTAGGTTTAGAAAATCCCAGTCGACGTGCCAAATCAACGGCATGAACATCCGAAAGCTCTTTTTCAAGCATCAAAATAGTCTCTAAATAATTTTCAACTGTTTCTGTAATTGTCATAGCCATCAATGTAACATAAAAAAATCAAAATAAAAATGTTATTTTTCCATAGTAAAACTTAACCAATAACAGTCGGCAAAACTTTTATTTTGCCCATTAAGCAAAAGTATTCAATATAGATAAAAATGTTTATGTAGAATAAAATGTAAACAAGTAGAGCAAAAACGGAAGTAATTCGCCGTGTCTCTTTTAATTTTTACTATAAATATCCCTATTAATTATAAAGTGTAAATAAAAGCATTAAAAAAGTTAATTTTTTTAATTGACATTTGACAATGTTTTCATTATAAGCCCGTTCAAATAAAAATATTTTTTACATATAAAAAATATGACTATTGAGGTGAAAAAAGTGATTAATATTTATAAAAACTCATCAGATGAATCAAAACGCCAAAGATTAAAACACGGAAGTATTCAAGAGAAAGGTATTCTATGGGAATGCTTTCATGCTCAAAAATGGATTGTTTATGATAAAGACGGGAGTGTAATGTATGAGCAATAAGACGTTACAATTTATTATTTCTACTTTCGTATCTTTATTTTTGTTCAGCTGTACTCCGAATGAAGAAGAATTTAAAAATCTAGACCTAACTATTGTATGGGAAAGGGATTTGTGTTCAGGAAGCAGTTCTTTGAATATAGATAATGAGATTTTATATTTTAATAATGAAGATTATGAAACTCGTAGCATAGGGGGATTAAACATTGAAACCGGAGAAACGTTGTGGATATCAAAAAAGATTGGATACAATTTAGGAAATTGTGTTTTTGATGATTCAAATGTTTATGCAATGAATTATGTAAGAAAAGACAAAGAAAACGAAGTATATGAAAAGCTGATAACAACCATAAATAAAGAAAATGGTGAGGTGACAAGTCAAAATAAAATATCTGGTTCTACTCCAAGAATGGATGGATGGACATTATACAATGACACTCTTTATTGGGGGGGGGAGATAGACATTTTGTACATGCATACAATACGCAAGATGATGCAGATTCATACAAAGTATGGGGAAGCGAAGATGTAACAGCTGACATCATGGGAGATATAGTTCCTTACAACGGCAGGTTGTATTTTGTATCGGAAGTTTATCCATATATTGATGAGCCTAAGCCGTCACGATTAATATCTATGTTACCTGACGGAACGGATGTTAAAGAACTGGAAATCCCGGCAGACTTTATGGGAGTGAGTGCTAATTGTACTCAATTTTATAAAGGGAAGTTATATCTGAATGGTTTATATTTTATTTGTGTAGACCCGGAAACAATGCAAGTAGAGTGGGTACTTGAAGACCCTGAAAAGAAAGGATTAGCCGGTTATCATGGATTTGCAATTGCAGATGACCGTATTTATGCCGGAGTCGGCGGGGGGAGTGAAGATGCATTTGTGTGTATAGATGTAAATACAGGTAAAGTAATTTGGCGAGAGAAAATAGATACAAGCTTTTATGGTTCAATTCTTTATCCTCCTCAAGTTTATGAAGGGTACATATATCAGCCGTTACAAAGTTGCTTATTAGTCTTGAATGCGAAGAACGGAAAATATGTAGGGAGAGATGAACGCATAAGAACCGGGACATTAGCTGTAGGTCTTACAAAAGTTTACAAAGATTTATTAATTGTTCCGGCACCGATAAAAGGCAAAATGTATGCAGTAAGAATGGATATGCATACTAGATAGATTTTTAGGCGGTTGTTTTTACAGCCGCCGATTATTAAACTAAAGGATGTTTTATGATTAAGAAAGTGATTTATTTATGTTTGATGGTTATTGCAGTCAGTGCATTTGCTAATGAAAAAGAAGTGATACCGAGTACAAATGTAACTCCGGATTTTTCATTGTCTACAGAGCAAGTAGAAGCAGTACGAACCAGCAGACGTGGTCGAAAATCTAAACGGGTAAAAACGCCTGAACATTATGTTGAGAAAAGTTTTAATAATATTTTTATCGGTTCAACATTATTTGCATATTCAATTCCGACTATACCGGCAGGAATTTTTGGAGTGTATGGATGTGTAATTGGAATTGATAATTATTATAAAATGGTTTCTACCGGCAATTATATAGCAGATGCGTTGTTATTTTCCGTAACCGGACTATTTTTGCCGGTACTGGGGTATGCCCTGCTTGCATTTTTTGCGGCTGCAGTTCCTATAGGTTTGTTTATCAGTGGATTGATTTTTTGGGGAATGGGTGCAAAACGTTATGATAAATATTCTCCGCTTTCACAATCAGATAAACTTTGTCCTAAATTTTCTAAACGTGCTCTAATCTTAGAGCGAATCGGAATTTCTACAGGTATTGCAGCCGGAGTAGGTGCCGTATTGACAGGCGGTGGTGTTGCAGCGTTGGTGGTAAATAATTACGCCAATTTAGGATACAGCGATGTGTTACAAAATTCCGG
>JAXJQT010000090.1:0-3837 GCA_036311025.1 Spirochaetota bacterium | reverse complement strand
CATGTACATCTGCCAATACGACGGTAAAAAATGAAACTCCTCAAGTCGACAAAAATAACGGAACGGCTTTTTATTTATACAAAATAGATATTTCTCACGAGACACAAACGTTATTGACCTTTAAAGTAGAGGTAAAAGATAAGTCCGGTCTTATTTCACAAAAATCTTTTACCGTGAATGTGGACAATACTGCACCGACAGTGAATATAAACAGTCACAGTGACGGCAGCAATGTTTACGGAACAGAAGCGAATACAATCAGAGGAACATCGGCGGATTCAAACAATGTAGAGAAAATCGAATATGCATTGACAAAAGATAACGCAGCACCTGCAAGCGGTTATATTGAAATTTCAAATCCGTTAAATTGGGAAATCAATTTCGCAGATAACAATAAGTTAAATGATAAAATAGCAACACTTTATTCCGTAAAAAATGAAGCGTTTAGCGAAGCACCGTATGACGTATATTTATGGTTAAAAGCAACGGATATCTACGGAAACGTAAGCGAGCCGAAAGCTTTGCATTTGCGAGTATTGGCAATGGGGGACAAACCGAAAGTTAATATTGACTATCCGTTGGCAGACTCTGTACTTGGAGGTAAAATCACGGTTTCCGGAACAACGGATATATTAACAAGCAGTGTAAGAGAAGTTTATATCCAGATAGATACAGACTATAAAAGTTCATTCAGTCCGGACAATTTTGCAGAATATACAACTGATTCTGCTACCGATGTAAGAGGTATCAAAGTTACATCATCAAGTAAAACAAATTGGCGATTGAATATAAATGAAAATAAAGATTTAAACGGTATGATAGCAGTAAAAGCTATTGCCGTAAGCGAAACCGGCAAATATACGGAAAGTGAAATTGTCGTATTTACAATCGATAAAGACGTTCCGCAATTTACTGATACTAACCTTGTTCAATACCAAAACGGCAGTGTAATTAAGGAATTGAAATATACAGATGAAATGTGGGTTTCCGGAGAAGGGTGGTATTTAGAAACATTATTCGAAGATGATAACGGAATAAAAGATGGCAGTATAAATATAAGCGATGGGTATCAAATCAGTGAGAAAAAAGCAATTTCAAACGGTCAGGGGGGAAATCGCGGATATGAAATAAAAGTTCCGTTAAATACGAACGGATTCGGAATTATAAAATTTACATTAACAGGTAAAGACTTATCAGAGAACGAACATGAGGGCGTGAAAGAATTTATTATTAACTATGACAATACGCCTCCGGAGTTCTCGGTAGAAAAATTATCAGCCGATTCAAACGACAGAACAAAGATTGAAAATTCCTCAGGAGTTTATACTTTAAGCGGCGACTTTGAAGAAGCAAGCAGCAGTAACTACAATCAAAGCGGTTTTGAACGAATCGCAATGTATTTTACCAGAACCGTAGGCGGTACGACTTATGTGATAGACCCGATGTTACAAAAAGAAACAGGAACAGCGAATCGTTATACTGTTTCAGATTTGTCTGACACAGACGGAATGTACTGGAAGGAAGTTAATGTATCATCAGTCAACGATACTGAGGTTACATTAGCGACAGAGCCTAATAACGTTCACAACGGCGGTTTGTGTCGAATCAACGGTGCAATTTATAGAATAGAAGAAATTTCGGGGAACAAGGTGATTTTGAATAGTTCCGTTTCCCAAGCTGACAAAATCTATTTTGCCGTGGCACAAGTAATAGATAATACGATTATAGAAAGCGGAACAACGACATTCTATGGTGACATTAATTCTATAAATTATGATGACGGCGATAAAATGGTAGAAGGTGTAACCAGAGTAGGAACAACTTACAACTGGACCGCTTCAATCAACAGTGAAAATATATTCGACGGTAATGTAGACATTCATTTTATAGCATTTGACAAAGCCGGCAACTCAACGGAGAAAATCGTTTACGGTAAAGTAATAAATAATACGCCTCGTATCGCCGGAGTGTCATTCGGAACTGATGATAACGGTAACGAAGAAGTAGGAGATAACGAATATATAAAAGTTTATGCAAACAGTTACGTTGCCGGCGACGGTGTAGAAGGACAGGAAAAGGGCGTTAGCGTAAACGGAAAGAAGGGAACGGAAAAAGTAACAATGTTGAATCTACCGTTGGAAGGTAATACATCGTTGATGACAATCAAGGGCGATACGACAGTAAAAGCAAAAATTGTCGGCGGTAATACAAAATTACAATGGCAATGGAAAGTCGGAAACGGAGCTTGGTCTACTCCGGCAAAAGATTTGGCAAGCGGTTCTTCTTTCGGTGATGACATAAGAAGTGAATTGTCAATGGAAATAAAAACAATAGATTTCTTAAACGCCGGCATAGGTAATATTGACAATACGACATTGAACATACGAATCGTAGACGGAACGGAAAACGGCAGTCAGGAAGCTGAAATATCTATAAAGGTAAATACAATCTTACAAGATACGCAAGCTCCGACAGTGACAATCAAGCCGTTCTACTGGAACAGCGAAAGCGACAATTCACTTTATCAAAACAGTCGTGCAAACGGTCATATAGAACTGGAAGGTGATTTACCATCAGATATTTTTAAAGAAAACACCGGTATTTATGACATCGACCCGAAAGTTTCCGGAAAGATTACAATCAGCGGAACAGCAAGCGATAATGTATTGCTTAAAGCATTACATGTGACGATTCCGGGATTCAAAAACGGAAAAGAATTTAATGTAGCAGAACGTAACAGTGACGGAACTTGGCCTGTCAGTGATAAAATGGCTTCCGAAGGCTGGGCGTGTGAAATATCAAACGACACATTTACCAAAGACGGAAACACTATCGATTGGAAAATTCATTGGGATACAGAAAAAATTAGCGGAACTGTAGATGATGATGTAAATGTACAGGTACGAGTTGAAGACAGAGGTTGCGGTACTGCCGGCAGTAGCAGCGTTGAATATAATAATCGTAATTCACGTTCTGAAAGTTATCAAATGGATGTAGTGCCGTATATAACTGATGTTAAACGAAATACTATGTATAGTACAGTACGTGCCGGAAGCGGTGCTTATCCACTTTTGCGAAGTGAAGTGGGAAATGTTCTTAAAGGATTTAACCTTAACGGAACAAATCCGTCACTTGCCATTACAAGTGATAAAAAAGGAGCTAATAGTGTTGCAACAATGGAAAGTGTCAGCCTTTCCGGAAGTAATATTTCATTTACTGTTCCTAATACAGCAAAAGACGGATATTTACATTTAATGGTAAAGGGAATCCCGGCATTGAACAATATGAATAAACGAAATGCTTCATACAACTCTGAGGCAAGTGCAGAGTCTAAATATTGGACTGATGACAGATACGTAAGAATTTGGCAGGATACGGACAGATTCGGAAATGATGATAAAGCAGAAGACTCTAATATGCAAGAAATTGAACTTGCAAGAAATATTGTATGGCCTGCGATGGGGATGGATGAAGACGGTAAACTGTATGCATCATATACAAACTACGGTATGCACAATGTTTATTACACAACAATTGGTGGTGCTTCTAAAGAACTTTTTCATGCAAATGATGCACCGGAAGAAACTACGATTCTTGTAACCGGTTCAGGAGATGATGTAAAAGTGGATGTAGCTTATATGGGGAATCATCAATCAGGTGGGTATTATTATAACTGGACTGCTTATACCGGAGATGCCGGTGGATTATATTTATATGACCCTATTTTTGAAACAGATAGTGATTCTGATGAAGAGAGTCATTTCGAGTTACTGTATCACGACAAATTGTTCCAACAATTCAAAAACTTTAGGCTTGCTCGAGGAAGTAATGATATTG
>JAXJQT010000089.1:0-5254 GCA_036311025.1 Spirochaetota bacterium | reverse complement strand
GTCCTACTACGGAACCGATACAGTAAATACTGTTTTCCGGGTCTTTTAAATAAGCTTCAAATGCTGAATCTACAGCTTCTTTTAATGTTTTAAGTCCGTGAGTTACAGGCACAACCTTTGCACCGAGCAATTTCATACGAACCACATTCGGATGTTCTTTTGCGATGTCTACTTCGCCCATGTGAATTTCACATTCCAACCCAAAGTAAGCCGCTGCCGTAGCAAGAGCAACTCCGTGTTGACCGGCTCCGGTTTCCGCAATAACTTTTTTCTTGCCCATATACTTTGCAAGTAAAGCTTCACCCATACAATGGTTTAATTTGTGAGCTCCGGTGTGATTCAAATCTTCACGTTTCAGGTAAATACGTCCGCCGTATTTTTCAGACAATCGTCGACAATAGTAAACCGGTGTCGGGCGACCTTGAAAATGTTTTCTGATACTGCGTAATTCGTTTATAAAATCGTGTGATTTGCTGATTGTGTAATAAGCCTTTGTGATTTTATCCATTTCTTTTTGCAAAACTTCCGGCACAAATGAACCGCCGTATTCTCCGAAATATCCGTTTTTGTCGGGAAATTGTTTTAAGTATTCCATGTTATGCTCCATTCATTCTATATATTTGACATTCATAAAAAATGCTTTGTTACTATTGATAGTAACATCTATATATTACTTTCTTTTGTTACTGTCAATAGAAACATTTGTAATTTATGATTTTTTTTAATTGTACAACACACTTTTCCATTTTCATTTTTCAATTTTCAGTTTTCCATTTAGCTTGAAGACACCGTTCGAGCTAGCCTGAACACATTGTTCCATTTAGCCCTGCTCGGTATTTACTCCGAACGATTATGGTTTTTATTTTTAAAAATGAAGTTATAAGCTTTTTAATAAATCAACCAATTCCAGAATATCATCTATGACAGCTATTGCTCCGGCTTTTTTCATTTCTTCAACGTTTCCGAAACCATAAGAAACTCCGATACAAGATATTCCGACATATTTTGCACCGAGAACATCGTAAACTGTGTCCCCGATTAACAATGAATCTTCTTTTCTCAGATTTTTATTTCTTAAGAAAACTTCTTCCAGCACTTCTTTTTTTGAACTGATTTTACCGTCTAATGTCGCTCCCGCAATATCATCAAAGTATTGAATAATATTAAAATCCGCCAAAACGATTCTGCAAAAATCTTCCGGTTTTGAAGATGCCAACCCGATAAAGAAATTCTCATTTTTTAGTTTTATTAAACATTCTTCTACATTCGGATAAATTTCAGCTTCATGTACACCGATTTCGGAATATCGCTGTCTATATTTCGTTGTTGCTTCTTTCGCATCTGTTTCCGAAAAATTATAATATTTCATAAAGCTGTCAATTAGCGGCGGCCCGATAAAAGCTTCCAGTTTGTTTAAATTATCTTCGTAAATATCAAAACTCTGCAACGCATATTGAACGCATTTTGTAATCCCATCTTTTGAATTACTTATTGTTCCGTCTAAATCGAATAAAATATTTTTCATAAATTATTTTTATCCCTTGTAAATGTTCATTGCTGTTTTTCGACCGCGGATTTGAGTTTCGCCTATTGATTTTAACTGTGGAAAAGCTTCGCCACTGTTATTTATTTTTTCTACAGTTGTTTCTGAAAGCAATAAATCACAGTCGTATTCTTTGCACAAAGATTCTATTCGGCTTGCAACATTTACGGTATCGCCGATTACGGTATATTCCATTCTGCTGTTTGATCCGATGTTTCCTGCAAGCACATTTCCCGTGTGAAGTCCGATTCCGAATTTTATCGAAGGTAAATTTTCAGCTTCTAATTCTTTGTTGAGTTCTGTTAATTTTTTTCGCATATCAAGGCAGCATTTGTAAGCATCGAGAGCTTGGTTTTCATTTGCCAACGGAACGCCGAAAATAGCCATAATTGCATCCCCGATATATTTGTTGATAATACCGTTGTGTTTGACAATGCATTGTTCCATGCCGGAAAAATATTTATTCAACAAACTGACAACTTGTTTTGGATTGATTTGCTCAGACAAAGTCGTAAAGCCTCTGATGTCGCAAAAAAGAACTGTAGCACAAACTGTTTCTCCCCCGAGATTTGTATTCCCCTGCAAAAGCCAATTTCGAATTTCCGGCGTAACGACCTTACCGAAAGTATCATACATAAGTTCCTTTTCTTTTAAGGAAACTGCCATGTCATTAAATGTGTCGCTCAATACTCCCAGTTCGTCTCCGGTTGTAATTCCCGTGCGGATATCGTAATTTCCGTTGGCAATATTTTGAGCACAATCTTTCAGTCGTAAAAGCGGTTTTGAATAAAATCGTGCAATTACAATAGTCAGCAAAAAAGTTAAGAATAAAATTATACTTATCAAAATTATTGATTTAATATTTTGACTGGAAAACTCAAAACCTGAATTAATTATGAAACCGAAAAAAATAAGACAACAAGGAAATATACAAATTGTGATATACAATAGAATATAAATAAAAGTTATGGATGGAGATAAGACGCCTTTTATTTCTGAAATATGCCCGTCAGGAATAAAATGTGGAAGAACATATTTTCTGTTTATTGTTTCCAATACAAAGAAAGCTCCCATAAAAGTAAAAATTATCATAAATACAAAGTAAAATGAAAGTGCTAGAATATGATTTAGAATAGAAAGATCGTATTTTAATTTGAAATAAAAAGTAAAATAAAAGTTTACAATAAATCCTATAAACCAACCGGAAATTCCTATTAAGGAATAAGCAAAGGGCAAATTGACTAAGAGTTTTTTTCGTTGTTGAATATTATTACTTTCAACAAGTTTTTTTGTGTATGCAAAACAAAATAAAAAAGGCACAGTAAAAGGAATTGTTTCCAAAATAAAATTTAATTTTTTTCTATTTGCAATAAACTCATTCATAATATTTAAAAGCTTTGTGTCAGTTAATACATTAGATACAAATGAAGAAATCAGAAAAAGTGCTAAAGCATTTATCGCAAAAAGAATTAATCCGTAATACCCTAAGATTTTTTTTATTTTCATGGGGGCGATTTTAAGTCAAGGAAATATCGGTGTCAATGAAGATTGTGAGATTTTTAATTCTCCGGCAGTAAGCAAAAAAAATCAAAATTATTTGTGAATTCTAAAACTTGTGTTTTGATTTCTGCTTGTAATTCGATTTTGTCGCATAATGTCTCTCTGTTCATTTTTTATATCCAAAACTTTATTTATCTGAATTTATGTATAAAATCGAAATAGGTGTTGTACAAAATTTTATCCCTTGTAAATGCTTATGGCTGTTTTTCGACCGCGGATTTGAGTTTCACCTATTGATTTTAACTGAGATGAAAAGCTTTCGTCCGCGATGATTCCTTCTGCCGTAGTTTCTGAAATAAGTAAGTCGCAATTATATTCTTTGCACAAAGATTCAATTCGACTTGCAACATTTACGGCATCACCGATTACGGTATATTCCATTCTGCTGTTTGATCCGATATTTCCTGCAAGCACATTTCCCGTGTGAAGTCCGATTCCGAATTTTATAGGCGGTAAGTTTTCATTTTCAAGTTCTTTGTTAAGTTCTGTTAATGTTTTTCGCATATCGAGACAACATTTGTAGGCATCAATGGCTTGTTTTTCATTTGGCACAGGTACGCCGAAAATAGCCATAATTGCATCCCCGATGTATTTATTGATAATTCCGTTGTGTTTGACAATGCATTGTTCCATAGCGAAAAAATATTTATTCAATAATTTTACGACCTGTTCCGGTTTTATTTGTTCCGAAAGAGAAGTAAAGCCTCTGATATCGCAAAAAAGAATTGTGGCACAAACAGTTTCGCCGCCAAGCTTTGTGTTTCCTTGCAAAAGCCAATTTCGAATTTCCGGAGTAACAACTTTTCCGAATGTCTCATACATAAGTTCTTTTTCTTGCAGGGAAACAGCCATATCGTTAAATGTATCACTTAATACTCCCAATTCATCCCCGGTTGTAATTCCCGTGCGGATATCGTAATTTCCGTTGGCAATATTTTGAGCACAATCTTTCAGTCGTAAAAGCGGTTTTGAATAAAAACGAGAAATTACGATAGTCAATAAAAGATTTAAGGTAAAAACTATTCCCATAAGGATAATTATGTTTGCCAAATTTTGAACGGGAAGAGTAATATTTAAATTGCGTATTAAAGTTGAAGAAAGAATAAAACAAGGGAACAGACAAATAGTAATATACAATAAAATATAAATCAAAGTAATGGACGGATTTATTACACCTTTAATTTCTGAAATATGACCGTCAGGGATAAAGCGAGGAAGAACATACTTTCTGTTTATTGTTTCTAAAATAAAGAAAGTACCCATAAAGGTAAAAATCATCAAAAAGATATGAGGAAATGTATAATCCAGAATTATACTTAAGACATAAAGATTGGTTTTGAATCTTAAATAAAAAATATTAATAATATTTATAGCAAGTCCTGTTGTCCAGCCGGAAATCCCTATTAAAGAAAAAACCAAAGGTGTGTTTACCAGAAGCTTTTTTTCCTGTTGAACATCATTCCAATTATGATTTTTTGCATAAACAGTACACAATGCACAGGGAACGACAAAAGGAATTATCATCGTAATGATACGTAAAATATTATTGTTTGATAAATATTCCTTCATCAAATTAAAAAGTTCTGTATCAGATACATAAGATACAAATGAATTAGTAAAAAAAATCGCTAACAGATTTATAGCAACAAGGATTAATCCGTAAAAAAATAAAATATATTTCTTTTTCATGCACTCGATTTTAAGTCAAGGAAATATCGGTGTCAATGAAGATTGTGAGGTTTTTAATTCTCCGGCAGTAAGCAAAAAAATCAAAATTGCCGTCCTCAAAAGGAATCACTGTATTAAAAAATATTTTCCTCTTTTTTCATTAATCGCAATTTGTCAATAATAATACTTTTATGTTATAAGTACGGCTAACTATAAACAGACAGGAAGTATGATGGACAAAACAAAAATCCGTAATTTTTCAATCATTGCTCATATCGACCACGGTAAATCTACCTTGGCCGACAGATTGATACAACATTGTAAAATTGTTTCAGACAGAGAATTTCAAGATCAGATTCTTGATAGCATGGATATAGAACGAGAACGTGGAATTACAATAAAAAGTAATGCCGTAATGCTTCCGTATAAAGCAAAAGATGGTGAGACTTATCATCTGAATTTAATCGATACTCCGGGACACGT
>JAXJQT010000088.1:0-7922 GCA_036311025.1 Spirochaetota bacterium | reverse complement strand
GATGTACATTTCAAAAATATCAAATGAATGCGTATATGTACGCTGTACAAACTTTCCGTTGATTCTTACATATCGTAAAATTGATTTCTTACTATTAGTAAGATTGGTTTCTTACACTTGGTAAGATTGACTTCTTACACTTGGTAAGATTGGGCTTCTTACACACTGTTACAAACTACGGCGATTATTTGCCTGTAGGATAAGCACAAAGTTATAACTGTAATAACAATGGTATTTATTAATCAATTCTAAAAGCGGTTTAAATAAAAAAAACTGCCTTCTCGTATGAGAGGCAGTCTCCTTTTTAATCACATAAAAAAATTATTTTTTCTTATGTCTATTCTTTCTTAATTTCTTTTTTCTTTTGTGTTTTGCAATCTTTGCTCTTTTCTTCTTTTTTACTGATGGCATATCTATTCCTTTTTTTAAGAATTTTGTTTCCAAACAATTTTTCACACTATATACTATTTTTAGTAAGTTGCCAAATCATTTTTCATCTTTAAGACGCTTTTAATTCAAAAAATCTTTTACAAGTGAAAGAATCTCTTCTTCCTGATTCGGCGAATACCAATGTACATCGTCCATTTTTCTAAACCATGTCAATTGTCTTTTAGCATAGTGACGAGAATTTTGTTTAATCTTATCAACTGCTTCTTGAAATGAACATTTACCGTCAAAATAATCAAGGAATTCCACGTATCCTATACCTTTCATTCCCCAATCATTACGAGTATATCCCATTTCTAAAAGCTTGCGGACTTCGTTTTCAAGCCCTGCTTCAATCATTACATCTACACGTCGGTTTATTCTTTCGTACAGCAAATCACGCGGTATATTCAAAGCAATTTTTAAATACGACACATTATCCAGATTATTACGCTCTTCTTTGTAATAATCAGAAAGTTTACGCCCCGTACCCAAAAAAACTTCCAATCCACGCAGTACTCTTTGTGAATCATTCATGCTTAGTTTTAATGATAATTCATAATCGATTATCTCAAGCATTCTGAAAATCCACTCTTTCCCGCGTTTTTCCAATAAGCTACGTAACCGTTCTCTTAATTCTTCATCAATTTTAGGAATTTCAACAATTCCGTTGATTAATGTCGAAAAATAAAAACCGGTTCCGCCTACAAGAAGCGGAGTTTTCCCTTGTTTTGCAATATCGATAATTTTATCTTCACTGAAACGTTTAAAATCCCCTGCCGTAAAAGGTTCGTCCGGATTTACAACATCAATCAAGTGATGAACAATTCCGTTTTGTTCATTCGGAAGAATTTTAGCTGTACCGATATCCATATAACGATAAACCTGCATTGAATCTACAGAAATTATCTGAGCATTACTGATTTGTGCCAATTTCAGCGATAATGCAGTTTTACCGACTCCGGTAGGTCCGAATAAAGCGACTGCTTTATAATTCACCTTATTCTTCTTCTACTCTGTATTTTACTCTGCCCAAAAGAACCTGACGCAACGCAGCCGGAACAATTTTTCCTTTGTACGCTTTTTTTACTTCGTCATCTTTTGTCAAATTAATCTGTATTGCTCTTTTTATAGCAGCACAAGTTAATTCGTATCTGTTTCCTTTGTAATCAATAAGTTCATCAACTGGAACAATCATGTAAACTCCTCTATATTTTTTTTATTTATCAAATTATTCAAAAATATACTTTTGTAACTGACTATATGCTTCATCTAAATCTTTATTGATGATAACATAATCATATTTGTCTTTTTGTTCAATCTCACCTACGGCGTTTTTCAGTCTTCTGGCAATTGCTTCTTCTGACTCGGTACCTCGTTTTACCAAACGCTCTTTCAATACATCTATATTTTCCGGTGCAATAAACAAAAACGTTGCTGCGATTCCGGCATTTCGTACACTGTCAGCACCTTGTACATCGATATCTAAAATGCAATGCCGCCCGGATTGAAGAATAGCTTCTACTTCCGCTTTACCGGTACCGTAATAATTGTCATGAACGCAAGCCCATTCTAAAAAATCATTACTTTCAATTTTGTTTTTGAAAGTCTGAACATCTGTAAAATAATAATCTTTTCCGTGTTCTTCACCGTTTCTCGGATTTCTCGATGTATAAGACACAGAAAAACTCATTTTCTGCGGATACTCTTGAAACAACCGTCGCAACAATGTGCTTTTTCCGACACCGGAAGGACCGGAAATGACAATTAATTTTCCTTTATTTTCTGTATTAGCCATATTTATTCTATATTCCTGATTTGTTCACGTATTTTTTCAATAGCATTTTTTACGATAATCACACTGTCGGTAATCTTAGACAAAGACACCTTGCTACCCAATGTGTTGATTTCTCTGTGCATTTCTTGACACAAGAAATCAAGTCTCTTGCCGACATCACAAGATTCTTCACAAATATTGCAAAAATGCTCTATATGATGTTTTAATCTTTCCAATTCTTCATTTACACAAGAATGAGAAACCATTATTCCTACTTCGTTTAACAATCTGTCTTGGTCTACATGATTGCCGATAAGTTCGTTCATCTTTTTATGAAGTTCATCAAAAATTGCTTTTTCCATTTCTGGAATATATGTTTCGATGACGTCACGACTTTTTCGAATTTCATCAAGAATATCAAGAATATTCTTTTTAGTTGATTCTCCTTCTTTTGCTTTCATTGCAAATACATCTTTTATATTTTCAGAAAGACTTTCTTTGATAACTTCAAGATATGAAGAAAAATCACGCTTGTTTTCCACATTCAATACATCATCATAGTGTAATAAATGACTGAGTTTTACCTCATCGTTTAACTCGCAACTATCGATAATAGAACGCAAACTTTCGGCATATTGTTTTGCAATTGCTAAATTCGGCTCAATCTTTGAAGTGAGTTCCTTTACACGAATAAAGACACTTACATCGACTTTTCCGCGAACAAAATGTTTATTGATGAAGTTGCGAATTTCCAACTCCATAGAGCTTAAAAGTCCCGGAAGACGAACGTTTACTTCAAGAAAACGATGATTAACCGTTTTTATTTCAGTAGAAATATAAGTATCTCCTACATAAAAATCTCTAAAAGCATAACCTGTCATTCCTGTCATAACTTCAACCTCTTAAAATAAAACAAAACTCTATACCATAATTAAAGCTTTTTTGCAAATGAAAAGACTCTTAAACGGTATAATGGACGTGATTTAGAGAATAAAAAAGGCAGAATGGATTTTTCCGTTCTGCCTTTTTTTTTAGCCTTGTAACATTTCTTTCAATAATTGATTTGCCTGTGCAGGATTAGCTTTTCCTTTTGAGGCTTTCATTACTTCACCTACAAAGTAACCGAAAAGCTTATCTTTTCCTGCTCGGTAATCGGCAAGCTGTGCCGGATTTTTATCAAGAACTTCCTGAATCATTTTGCGAATTTCTTCAGGATTAGAAATTTGTTTGCAACCGTCCTTTTCGATAATATCAACCAAACTTCTCTTTGTATCAAAAGATTTTTTCAACACATCTTTACCGATTTTTCCGCTGATTTCACCTTTGTCAATAACTGACAAGAACGCAGCAAATTCTTTCGGTGTAATGTGGTCTGAAATTTTTCCGCCTTCCGCATAAGACAATAATTCATTAAAAAACCAGTTTACTGCATTTTTTGTATTTGAATACTCTGCCAATAATGCATCGAAGAAGTTTGCGTATGCCGGAGTTGTCATCAAAAGCAACGCTTGTTCTTCCGGTAAGCCGTTTGCTTTCATATAGTCGTATTTCTTTTCCAAAGGAGACTTAGGAATTACACGCTGTATTTCATCAACTTCGTCTTGAGTAACGACTAACGGTAAAAGATCCGGGTCCGGGAAATAACGATAATCGTGAGAATCTTCTTTAGAACGCATAGAATAAGTCTTTTGACTGTTTTCGTCCCACAAACGAGTTTCTTGTACGATTCTCTGTCCGGTTTTCAACATCTTAGTTTGGCGTTCGATTTCAAAATCTATCGCTCTTTCTATTGCACGGAAAGAGTTCATATTTTTTACTTCGGTCTTAGTTCCGAGAGTTGTCGTTCCTACAGGACGCAAAGAAATATTTGCATCACAACGCAAACTTCCTTCTTCCAAGTTTCCGTCACAAATTCCTAACTGTACCAAAATAGCACGAAGCATGATAACGTAATCTTTCGCTTGTTTTGCACTGTGAATATCCGGTTCACTTACGATTTCTATCAACGGTACGCTTGTACGGTTGTAATCTACGGCACTGGCTTTTGAGCCCCAAATTCCCGGAGCACCTACGTGAACCATTTTACCGGCATCTTCTTCCATGTGAATTCTGTTCAATCTGACAGATACAGGTTTTCCGTCTACATCGACTTCTACATGACCGCCGGAACAAAGAGGCTCTTCCATTTGAGAAATCTGATAACCTTTAGGTAAATCCGGATAGAAGTAATTTTTTCTTTCGAAAACACTTCTTAGATTTATCTTACAATTCATTGCAAGTCCGGCTTTCATTGCCATTCTTACGGCTTCTTTGTTGATTACAGGTAACGCACCCGGCTGTCCGGTACAAACAGGACAAGTATTTTCATTAGGAGCTTTTCCGAATTCCGTAGAACAAGTACAGAACAATTTACTTTTTGTTTTTAAATGTGCGTGTACTTCCAGTCCTATTACCGGTTCAAATTCAGTATCTGAATTTATTTTTTTCTTTTCTGCAAGCTCTTTTTCTTCACCTTCTTGTTTCTTTTGCGGCGGTACAAGATACGCTGTTTTATCTTTTACCGGAGCATTTGCCAAAAGAGCGTTTAAATCAGCCCAAGCTGCCGGAGTATCGCCTTCACGAACTTTTCCGGAAACAGCCGAAGAGTGTGCTGACGGAACAAGATTGTCACAATCTGCACTGTTAATTATTTTTGCATATTCAAGAAAATCACCAATTTCCTTTTCGTAAACTTTTTTGTCTTCCTCTGTTACTTCAAATGAACTTAGTGTAATCAGAGATTCCATATCTATATTGACTTTATTGTCCATGGCTACTATCCCCCAAAATTCAAACTATTAAATACACCAATTAAGCAAAAAAGTAAACTATAGTTTAATTTATGAAAACGCCCTTGTTTGACTTTAAAAGTGAAAAATGATAGTTTCCAGGCATGAATATAGTCGAATCACTGGAACTTTTTTTCAATAAAATAACATTACCGAAAACCGTAAAAGACTTTGCAAGTGTATTTCAAAAAAACGGCTTTCAGCTGTACCTCGTAGGCGGAGCAGTGCGTGATTACCTGATGGGAAAAGACATTCACGATTATGATTTTGCTACAGATGCAAAACCGCAAGATGTACAAAAAATTTTCAAACACACTATTCCCGTAGGATTGGAACACGGTACCGTGTTGGTTCTTTTTCAAAATGAAGAATTCGAAGTTACGACGTTCAGAAATGCCGACAACAGTTTTGCAAATACAATCGAAGAAGATTTGCTGTGTCGAGATTTTACAATTAATGCATTTGCTTATGATATTTCAAACGGAAAAATAATAGATTTATTTGACGGAAAAAAAGATTTAAAAAATAAAACAATTCGTGCAGTGGAAAATCCGACTGCCAGAATTCAAGAGGATCCTTTGCGAATGTTGCGAGCGTGTCGTTTTGCTGCAGTACTGGATTTTAATATTGACGAGCAAACCACACAAGCCATCAAAGAAAATGTGAAACTGATTGAAAATGTTTCTGCCGAAAGAATTCGTGATGAACTTTGCAAATTGATGAAAGCGACCAAACCGTCTTGCGGATTGGAATTGATGCGAACTACCGGTTTGATGGATATAATCTTGCCGGAGCTTATGGAAGGTTTCGGATTTGAACAAAATCGTTTTCATAAATATGATGTTTACTATCACAACATTTACAGTTGCGACAATGCTCCGGCAGATAATCTGCAAGTGAGAATCGCAGCGTTGTTGCATGATGTTGCAAAGCCGCGTACAAGTCACGAAAAAGCTAACGATGACGGAAATTCATTTTATAATCACGAAATAATTGGAAGCCGCATGGCAGGTCGTATTTTAAAACGATTAAAATTTTCTACAGCCGAGATTTCTCACATCAAGCATTTGATAAAACACCACATGTTTTATTACACAAAAGAATGGACTGACGGAGCCGTTCGTCGTTTTATCCGAAATGTCGAACCGGAAAATCTGGAAGATTTATTTTTATTGCGTGATGCAGACCGAAACGGTAACGGCTCAAAAATCGGAATTCCGAAAGCATTTATCGATTTTCAAGAAAAAATTCGTGAAATAATGGAAATTGACAGTGCATTAAAAGTTACTGATTTGGATATAAACGGTAAAGATTTGATGGAAAATCTAAACATGAAACAAGGTCCGATAATCGGCGAAGTGCTAAACTACTTGTTGGAATTGGTACTTGACGAGCCGGAACTTAATGTTCATGAAACGCTTATGGAAAAAGCAAAAGAGTATTATGAAAAGAAAACCAATTACGCTTTGGAGCAATACGGAAAACCGCCGGAAGAATTGGGAAAGTTTTAAAAGGAGATATTTGCGGTGAATATTAAAGATATTGATTTTTGCGGAAGTTTTACGCAGTTGGAAAAAATGCCAAAAGACAGACTTCCGGAGATTGCTTTTATCGGACGAAGTAATGTCGGAAAATCCAGCTTGATAAACAATCTATGCAATCGAAAAATTGCCAAAACATCTTCTACACCTGGAAAAACGCAGTTAATAAATTTTTTTAAAATAAACAGAAAATTTTACCTTGTGGATTTGCCCGGATACGGATACGCAAAAGTATCCCTTGATGTAAAAAAGAAGTGGGAAGCTTTTATCGATATTTACTTGCAAAAACGCCAAACTTTAAAGGCTGTTTTTTTACTTTTGGATATTCGCCGTGAACCGAACGAACACGACAAAATGCTTACATCATGGATAAAGTCTCTGTCCGCCGTATCCGATTTACGCCCGGTTTATGTATTGACAAAAGCCGACAAACTCGGACGAAGTGCAATAGCAAAAAGCAAAGCCGAAATCGCCAAAACATTATTCATAAGCCAACATGAAATGTTCGTTCATTCATCCGTATCCGGCAACGGAAAAAAAGAATTGCTGAAATGTATTGACGAAATTTTAGCACCGCCGGCAGAAAACTTGTGTACATCAGATGAGGATGAAGACGATTTTGAAGAATATGAAGAATAAATAAATCGGCTTTATTTGTAAATTTGCAACTATTTAGGAAAATAAATACATGGCAACTGCATTAGACATAAAAGATTTGGATTTAGGCAAAAGCGGAATCATTGAGGCATCTGCCGGAACGGGAAAAACTTATACAATCTGTACGATTATCTCAAAGATAATCAGAGAAGGACACGCAGAGGCTGACCAAATTGCAGTTGTGACATTTACGGAAAAAGCCGCCGGCGAACTGAAACAGCGAATCGTCAAAAGACTCGAAGATGATTTAGACAATGCCGGAAACAAAAACGAAGCTGACAATCTAAAAAATGCACTTGCCAAAACAGACGAGATTCGTATCGGGACAATTCACGGTTTTTGTAACGGGTTGCTTCATGAGTTTTCATTTGAAAACGGTTCGCCGTTTAAATTGAATTCCAATTCTGACCCGGCTTTACGAGAAAGACTGTTGAATCTGCAAATACGTCGTGATTGGCAAACAAATTACGGCGAACTTTTGCCTACATTATTGAAAGTAAGTAATTTTATCGACAAGCCGAACGACTTTATCGATGATGTCATGAAAATTTCAAATAAACTCTATGCTTTCGTCGATTGCACAAACCGCCCGAAAGACGACGTATTGTCTGCAAGTTACGCAACAATTCCGCAGGTTATGAATACGCAAGACATTTCGACACTGTTTGATAATATAAAAAATAATATAGAAGT